>JBARAF010000472.1:0-4573 GCA_049791695.1 Croceibacterium sp. | reverse complement strand
GCCTGCGGCCGAACGGCTTTGCCGATTTCCTGCCCTATCAGCTTGATCTTGACTGGGCAGGTGCAACCCTGTCCGGTGCCAGCAACGGCCTGGCCGGCTTTTCGCTCAACGAAGGTGCTGCCGTGGGCCGTATGCGCCTGCGCATCAGCACCCAGGCGGGCGGCGGCGTGCTGACCGCTGGCCAGTACGACGATACGATCACTATCCGCTTCGAACCCGCTTCCTGAGCGGGCCGGGCATGACAGGAATGATGATGAAGACTGCTCTCAAGTGTTTGATGCTGGCGCTTCCGCTGGCCGTCGCCACCGCGCAAGAAGCCACGGCAATGACGGTGCAGCCGGTGGTCGTCGATTTGAAGACGGCCGGACGCTCCATGTCGGCTGTCGTGACGGTTGAGAACACCTTTGCCACTCCGCTGCCGGTTGAATTGACCGTGCAGCAGCTGGAACTGACCCAGGACGGCGTCAAGCTGACCGGCGTTGATCCGGGTGACCTGCTGGTATTTCCGCCCCAGGCGCTGATCGAACCGGGCCAGACCCAGTCGTTCCGCATCCAGTACGTAGGCGATCCCGATCTGGCGACCAGCCGCCACTACTATGTCACCGTTGCCCAATTGCCAGTGCAGTTGCCGGAAGGGCAGTCGGCAATCCAGATCCTGTACAACTTCCAGGTCCTGATCAGCGTGGCCCCCAGTGCCGGCAAGCCGGCGCTGTCCGTCAGCACCGCCACCGTGAGCACGGATGCCGAAGGGCGCAGCGTACCGATGCTGACCGTCAACAACGCGTCGCCCGTCCACGGCTATCTGTCGCAGGGACGTCTGCGGATCGTGGAACGTGACGCGAGCGGCAAGGAAGTGTTCCGCCAGACGCTTTCGGGCCCGGAAATCCAGCAGACGATGGGCTTTGGCCTGATCGGCGGCAACCAGTCGCGCAATGTGCGCGTGCCGGTGACGGTTCCGGATCCCAGCGGCACTGTCGAAGCGACCTTTTCGCCGGACGAATGACCGTGACCCGCGCCCCCAAGATTACGCTGCTGCTTAGCGCCGGTGTCGCCAGCCTGGTGACGTCGGGCGCTGCCCATGCGGGGGTGGATTCCGTGGAACTAGCCGTTGCCGACCAGGCCGAACAGCCGGTCGCCGCGCCATCGCGCGCAACGCGCCTCAATCCGACCGGGCGCAATATCGTCCTCACCGTTCCGGCGAAGGACGGCGCGACCTTTCTGGGCGACATGCCGGTCACCATCGGGGCCGACCAGTCGGTAACCTTCCCGCTTGATCGTGCCCTGCAACTGCTGGGCGAAGTGCTGGCACCCGACGTGCTGCAATCGTTGCGGAGCAACCTGCGCGGTCCGCAAGTCACCTCGGCCGATTTCGCCCCGACCGGCATAACGGTCCGGTACGATCCGCAGCGCCTGGAACTGGTGTTCACCATTCCGGTGGAGCGGCGTGCCTCGCGCTCTGTTGCGGTATCGGCGATGGATCGCGAACGCATCGGCACTGTGCTGCGGGCGGAAGACACCAGCTTCTACCTGAACATGCGCAGTTCCATCGACCTGGTCGAGGAAGGCTTTGACCAGGGCTTCGAAAATCCGACGTTCCTGCTGGATGCTGCCGCACGGTTCGGCAACGTGGTTGCGGAAAGCGACGCGATTTACAGCCCCGGCAGTTTCGGCAACGATTTCCAGCGGCTGGGCACGCGGCTGGTCTATGACCGGATGGATCAGCTGACCCGTTTCACCGTGGGTGATCTTGAAACCACCGGTCGCGGCTTCCAGTCCGTCCCGGACATTGCCGGCGTATCAGCGGCGCGGGTTTACAGCGTGCTGAACCCGCAGCAGGTCATCCGGCCGCGCGGCGATCGCAGCTTTACCCTGGACCGTCAGTCGACCGTCGAAGTGCTGGTCAACGGCCAGCAGGTGCGCCGCCTTCAGTTGGCGCCCGGCAATTACGACCTGCGCGACTTCCCGTTCGCCCAGGGCGGCAACGATATCCGGCTCAACGTGCTGGACGATACCGGCCGCACGGAAATCCTGCGGTTCAACATCTTCCTGGACCAGACCCAGTTGGCACCGGGGTTGAGCGAATTCGGCTTTTACCTGGGCGTAAAGTCGCCCTTGGGCCAGAGCGGGCCGGACTATTCGAACGATCCGATCTTCAGCGGCTTCTACCGCCGCGGGATTACGGATTTCCTCACCCTGGGTGCCAACTTCCAGGGTGACGGCCACAGCGCCATGGGCGGTGCGGAAGCGGTCTTTGCCTCGGCCATCGGCACCTTCGGCGTGCAGGCTGCCGGCAGCACGCAGGAATATGGCGGCCAGGGTTACGCGGTGCAGGCGACGTTCCAGCACATGATCCAGACCGGCAACGGGAAAAGCGATACGCTCAACCTGTTTGCCGAACGGCGCAGCAAGGATTTCGGGCCGGTCAGCTTTTTCCTGTCCGAAAACCCGTTCGAATACGAAGTCGGCGGCGGTTACAGCCACGCTTTCAATGAACGGGTCTATGCCGGCGTCGATGCACGGTATGGCAAAGGGCGCGCCAATCGCCTGGACGTGACCAGCCTGCGGCTGACGAGCGGCTGGCGGATCAGCGATAGCGCAACGCTGGGTGTCGAAGCCCGCTATGTTGCCGATACACTGGGCAAGGAAGTCAGCGCTTTCGCATCGCTGACGGTCCGGTTGGGCCGGTCTTCCACCATCCGGGGTGAATACGACAGCCGCGACAACCGCGCGCGGACGTCCTTCCAGACGCTCCATGG
Organism: Croceibacterium sp.; assembly: GCA_049791695.1. Classification (GTDB taxonomy): domain Bacteria; phylum Pseudomonadota; class Alphaproteobacteria; order Sphingomonadales; family Sphingomonadaceae; genus Croceibacterium_C. Next base: position 1,817 of record JBARAF010000472.1, on the reverse strand, counting down.
CAGCGGCGTTGGCAGCTACAATGTCTCCGCCGATATCGAGCGGAGCGATTTTGGCAGCGGCATGAACGTCAATGCCAACTATTACACGAACAGGGCCGAACTGGGCTTCTCCCACTACGGCGTGTTCAATGGCGACTTTGGCCGCAGCATCAGCCAGCGCAGCACATTCCGCGCGGCATCCAGCATCGCCTTTGCCGGCGGGGAAATGTCGATCGGGCGGCCGATTTACGACAGCTTTGCCATCGTCAAGCCGCACAAGGGCCTGGGCAAGGCTTCGATCGTGGTCGATCCCAGCCCCTACGGCAGCGTCGCCAGTACGGGTGCATTTGGCACGGCGACGGCACCCAGCCTTTCGTCCTATGCCGAACGGACTCTGACGGTCGATGTCGAAAACGCCGCACCCGGCGTCGATGTCGGCACCGGGGCCTACCGCTTGTTCCCTGCTTACCGCAGCGGTTACCTGCTGGAGGTCGGCTCCGACTACAATGTTACCGCCATGGGCACGATGCTCGATATCGACGGGCAGCCGCTGGCCTTGGTTTCCGGCACAGCCGTCGAGGTGGACAAGCCCGGCAACGAGCCCGTGGTCCTGTTCACCAATCGTCAGGGCAGGTTCGGAGCCACCGGCCTGGCACCTGGTCGTTGGCGCATCGAGATGAACGACGCGGCCAAGTCGGTCTATGAGATCGAGATCCCCGCGGGCGCCACCGGCATCGCCCGGATCGGTGAAATCAAGCCAAAGGGAAAGTGAAACGATGAGCCGCACCCGCACATATTCGCAATTGGCGGCGCTGATGCTCGCGATGGGGGCAACCGCGCCGGCCTATGCCGCGACCTGCGGCATGACCGGTTCCGCGGTGGCCTTCCAGGGCACCTACGATCCGTTCGACCCCCAGGGGTTTCCGCAGACCACGATCGCGCTGGACTTGACCCGCGTTAATCTCTCCGGCGGTGAAAAGACGGCCCGCGTGTCGTTCTGGATCGAAGGGCAGACTGCCGCCGCAAACGGCACGTCGGTTCGGGTCGATACCGTCCAGGTCGCCGGCAACATCGCCGGTGCCGGGTATGACATCTTTTACGACACCACGGACGCCAAGCCGGTCATTACCGACCTGAACCTGCAACCGACTGCAACCAACCAGTTCCTGTGGATCGATTTCACCGGTGGCAACGCGGGTTCCAACACCGCGCGGGTGAATTTTACCGTCACCCTGCCGCCCAACCTGGATCTTGCAGCCGGCGTCAACCTGCCGTTCGACGTGCACTTTGTGTGTTCGACCACGGGCGGCGGCCCGCAGTCGGTGCAGACCGGCATTCAGCCCAATGCCGTGAACTTCAACATTTCCGTCCGCAGCGCGCTGCAGGCGACCTTTGCCGGGACCGCGCTTGATTTTGGCGAGATCGGTGATGTGACGACGGCGCAGGTCACGACAACGCCCAACGCGTACAAGACGCCTGATGTCAATTATGTCCGGGTGCAGAGCTCGGGGCCGTACAGCGTCCAGCTGGTCTCCGCGAACGGCTATTACATGACCGCCGGGGGCGGCTCGACCGCTCCGATCACGGAGAAGGTCGGGTACGAACTCAGGTTCCTCAGCGAAACCCGCTCACCCACCGCGCTCACCACGATCAACCGGACCTGCGCCCGTGCTGGTGTCGGCACCGATCGCGAAGATCAGCTGCATCTGCAGGCACGGTTGCGGGAAGGCGGGGCCGGCAAGGTCGTTTCAGCGAATTACCGCGACACGCTGACCGTGACCATTACCCCGCTGGCCGCTGAAACCGTCGCTCCGACCGAATGCGCCCAGTTGCTGGGA
>JBARAF010000471.1:0-5268 GCA_049791695.1 Croceibacterium sp. | reverse complement strand
GGTCCGGTTCCGGTTCCGGCGCCGTGCCGGTGCAGGCAGCGGTTACACCGCCCAGCAGCAGCAGCGCCGCCCCGGCGAGGGCAGCGGCGCGCGTCACGCGCCGGTGGTCCCTTCCGGGGTCCAGGCTTCGTAATCGCCGGTGGCCGCAGCGCGCACGCCCCCGCGTTCCAGCGCCCCTTGCGGGCGATAGGCGCTGACCGTGCCGGTGGCATTGGGGGTGTAATCCACTTCCCAGATCTTCGGCGCGGGAAGGTGGCTTTCCGGCAGCTCGTCATAGGAATGGTGCAGCCAGCCGTGCCATTCCGCGGGCACGCGGCTAGCATCGTTGGCGCCGTTGTAGATCACCCAGCGCTGGTTCAGTCCGCCCACCGTCTTGCGCTTGGCAGACTGGTAATACTTGTTCCCCTGCCCGTCGGTACCGACGTGCTGGCCGTTCATGCCGCTGAACAGGGCGGTGCCGATGGTCGCGCCATCCCACCAGGTGAAGATCTTCGACAGGATTCCCATGTGCGGCGCGTTAGCCTTTCCATGCGCCCCCGCGCAAGCGTGAGGTTTCCCTCTACCAGCTGACCGGCGTTCCCGGACCGATGCCCAGCTGCGCGGCGCGCCCGGCGTTCAGTTCCAGCACCGCGCTGGCCGGGGCGGACGACCATAGCGGTTTTTCCGAATAAGGCTCCGCATTGGCGACCACGTTGACCACCTTCCCGTCCGGGCCAACATAGATGATATCCAGCGGCAGCACCGTGTTGCGCATCCAGAAGCTGAGTATCCGCGGCTGGGCGTAAGGGAACAGCATCCCTTCATCCGCGCCCATCGCCTTGCGGAACATCAGCCCCTTTTCCTGCTGCGCCGGGGTCCGGGCCACTTCCACGCGGAAGGCATGGCGCTTGCCCGCCACGTCCACCGTCAGCGGAATGATCTCCAGCCCGGATTCGGGATGAACGGCAGGGGCTGCCGGAGTGGCAGGCGCGCGTTCGGCCTCCGCCGTCTGCGGGGAACAGGCCGCGGCGGCCAGGGCCAGGCTCAACAGCAGATGGCGCATCGTCACAAATCCGGATTCCCATTCTCGTCGACGTCTTCGTCAGCCTCGGCGGCCCATTGCTCGGCCGCGTCGATGGTGGCGGCATTGACCATTTCCCGCGCAAAGTCGAGCGGGTGCCCGGCGCGCAACATTGCCGCCAGCTGCTTTTCCCGCAACGGCCGATCGGGCGGTGTGATCCCGAACGGGCCGAACCGCCGCTTGCGGGCCAGGGCCAGTGCGGCGCGGCGGCGATCGCCTTCTCCGGCGGCTACTTCTTCCTGCACGTCGGCGGCAATCCCGGCCTCGCCCAGCGCCTGCCGCACGCGCCCCTGGCCATAGCCACGGCGCAACAGGCCGCCGCTCTTGGCGCGGGCAAAGGCCATATCGTCGATATAGCCAAGTTCGACGAACCGGGCGACAATTGCGGCCACGTCAGCAGGCTGGTCCGCTTCCCACCCGCGTTCGCGGATCTTGCGTTGCAGGTACTTTTCCAGCTTGCCCGCGCTGGTGGCGAATCGGGCGACATAAGCGAGCGCCATTTCGTTCAGACGTGCGGGTTCAAGCGGCCTGGGCTGGCGCTTCTGGCGATTTGCAGTATAGGCGCGCGCTTCCATCGGCCATATTCATGCCACAGTCATTGACAAATGGGAAAGTTTGGCGCGGTGCCAATCCCATTTTGGCGCCGCCCATGGCCTTGGGGTAAGCGCCGCAGAGCGTGCAGATACGGGTTGCCACACCAGCTTATGACCAATCTTGTTCCCACACCCAATGACTGTGCGCTGCCGCGCATTCGCGCTGATTTCGCGACCTTCACCGATGCGGTGGACTATGCCGCGCGCAGCGAAAAAGGGCTGAATTTCCACGACATGCGCGGCGAGCTGGAGCGGGTGTACCCCTACAGCGAACTGCGTGAAGACGCATTGAAGGTGGCGCGCCAGCTGCTCGCTTCGGGCATTGGCAAGGATGACCGGGTGGCGCTGATCGCCGAAACCGGGGCGGAATTTGCGGCGCTGTTCTGTGGCACGGTCTATGCCGGTGCCTGGCCGGTGCCGCTGCCCCTGCCGACCAGTTTTGGCGGCAAGGAAAATTATATCGACCAGCTGGCGGTGCAGCTTTCCAGCTGCGAACCGAAGATTCTGCTCTACCCCGCCGAAATCGCCGAAATGACCGGTGCCGCCGCCGCCCGTCAGGGTTGCGAAGGCGTGGCGTGGGAAGACTTCGCCCAGCGCCCGGCGCCGAAAGTGGAGCTGCCCGCAGCCCGGCCGGATGACATCTGCTACCTGCAATATTCCAGCGGATCGACCCGTTTCCCGACCGGCGTTGCCGTCACCCACCGGGCGCTGCTGCACAACCTCTATGGCCATTCCACCACGATGGAAGTGGGCACCAATGACCGAGTGGTCAGCTGGCTGCCGTGGTACCATGACATGGGCCTGGTCGGCTGCTTCCTGTCGCTGATCGCCAACCAGATGTCGGTCGATTACCTGAAGACCGAACATTTCGCCCGGCGCCCGCTGGCCTGGCTGGACCTGATCAGCCGCAACAAGGGCAACACGCTCAGCTATTCGCCCACCTTCGGCTATGACATCTGCGCCCGGCGCATTTCCAGCCAGTCGAGCGTGGCCGACCGGTTCGACCTGTCGCGCTGGCGCATTGCCGGCAACGGCGCGGACATGATCCGCCCGGACGTGATGCAGAACTTCGTCAACGCCTTCGCCGGGGCGGGTTTCAAGGCCAGCGCCTTCACCCCCAGCTATGGCCTGGCGGAAGCGACCCTGGCCGTCACCGTGATGCCGCCGGGTGAAGGCATCCGGGTGGAACTGGTGGAGGAAGAACGCCTGTCCGGCACCCGCCGCGACCTCAGCCGCCCGGCCCGCTACCGCGCCATCGTCAATTGCGGCAAGCCGTTGCCCGACATGGAAGTGGTGATCCGCGGTGAAGGCGAAACTGTCCGCAAGGACCGCCAGATCGGCAAGGTCTGGTGCCGTGGCCCCAGCGTGATGCATTCGTACTTCCGCGATCCCGAAGCGACCGCCGATTGCCTGGTTGATGGCTGGCTGGACACCGGCGACATGGGCTACATGGCCAATGGCTATCTGTTCATCGTCGGCCGGGCGAAGGACATGATCATCATCAACGGCAAGAACCACTGGCCGCAGGACATCGAATGGGCGGTGGAACAGCTGCCCGGCTTCAACCACGGCGACATCGCGGCCTTCTCCATCGAAACCGAAAATGGCGAAGAAGCCCCCGCCGTGCTGGTCCACTGCCGCGTGTCCGACCCGGAAGAACGGGTAAAACTGCGCGACCAGATCCGCGACAAGGTCCGTTCGATCACCGGCATGAACTGCGTGGTCGAACTCGTCCCCCCGCGCACCCTGCCCCGCACCAGCAGCGGCAAACTCAGCCGCGCGAAGGCAAAGCGGCTGTACCTGTCGGGCGAGATCGAACCGTTTGAGATTGCGGCTTAGGGCACAATCGGTTTAGCGGAAAGCGCAGCTGCCGTTTCGCCAAGAGCGAAGCCCCGCTTAACGTGGCTAAGTGAATTGGCGCAGTTTTGCCTAATCCACTCATGCTGTTGACTCGCTAGCGCTGATGCGAGCAAATCGCCGCTGGCACCGGCGAGAAAATACATGGCTGACCTTCACACTATTCCGCCCGAAGAGGCGGACGCGATCCTGAAATTTGAAGAAAGTCATTACCTCGGTGTGAAAGCCATCGAGTTGAAGCCAGCAAAAATGTCTCGGAGTGTTTCGGCATTCGCGAACACCGCCGGTGGTGAGATATTTATCGGCATCGCCGAGACGGAACAGCCGGATGGTTCAAAACTACGCGAATGGATCGGCTTTCCAGACATGGAAGCTGCTAACGCGCACTTTCAAGTTCTTGAAGCACTTGGACAGTTAGGGAACCACTTCAGGGCGGCGTTTTTGCGTTGTGAAGGTAAAAGTGGCCACGTCCTGCACCTCACCATTCCCAAGACCAGGGATATCATCAATTCGAGCGAAGGGCGGCCGTACAAGCGGAGTGGAGCCCAGAACCTTCCAGTTGATACCGAAGAGGGTTTGCAACGCCTTCGCCTAGATAAGGGCGTCGTCACTTTTGAGGACGAGACGCTTGCCATCCCCCCGAAGATCATCACGAACAGCGAGATAATGATTGGCTTTATGCTTGAGGTCGCGCCCAGCGCAGAACCCGAGCAGTGGCTTGAGAACCAATTCCTCCTTGCGGGCGATAAACCAACCGTCGCGGGCGTTCTACTCTTTGCAGACGAGCCGCAGGCGGCGTTGCCGAAGCGATCTGCGATTAAGATTTTCCGTTACAAATCGCGGGAAGAGGAAGGGACCCGTGAGACGCTTGCGGCTGACCCCATCACAATTGAGGGCTGCGCTTATGTCCAGATCGCGAAGGCAGTAGAAGCAACCAAGATTCTTGTCGAAGAAATCCAAAAGCTTGGCCTTCGAGGACTTGAGAAGATTATATATCCTGAAGAAACTCTGCATGAGATCGTTACAAATGCGGTTCTGCATAGAGACTACAGTTTCCCGGCTGATATTCAAATTAGAATCTACGACAACAGGATTGAGGTCGAAAGTCCCGGTCGCCTACCCGGTCACGTAACGCTTCAGAATTTCCTGATCACGCAATCGGCGCGTAATCCCAAGCTCATTCGCATCATGACGAAATTCCCCAACGCACCGAACAAAGACGTCGGCGAAGGCCTAAACACGGCGTTCGAAGCCATGAAGAAGCTTAGACTTAAGCTCCCAGAGTTAGAAGAAACTGAAAATTCAGTTGTCGTTTACATAGATCATTCGCCCTTAGGCTCCCCAGAGGATGCGGTGATGGAGCACCTCAAGACGCATCAGGAAATAACTAATCGCGCAGGCCGTGAGATCACTGGAATTCGCTCAGAAAACACAATGAAGGAAGTCTTCTATCGGTTAGCTAAGCGCGGACTGATTGAGCGTGTACCAGGTAAGCTGGGCAACTTATCAGCATGGCAACTCACCACCGGTTGCGACCCATCCACTGCTATCGACGGTGAACCAGGCCTGTTCGATTGACCATCAGTGGCGCCTCCAGGAGATAACCGGCGAACGCCAAGCCTACCCCACCACCAACACCCCGAGCAGCACGACCAACGCCGCGAACCCCACGGTCCACACCAGCGTGCGCACCTTCGGGACGCCGGTCCAGTACAGCGGCAGGTACACCACCCGCGCGGCGAGCCAGACCCAGGCGGC
>JBARAF010000470.1:0-2174 GCA_049791695.1 Croceibacterium sp. | reverse complement strand
GCGCAGGTTGCGGGCAAAGGCCGGATCGCGGCCACGGGCCCCAAGGCTGGCTTCCAGATAGACGAAATCGGCCCCGATCGCCTTCAGCGCCCGAAAATCCACTTCCCCATCCACGGTGCCGACCAGTGCGCCCTGCACCGGAAATTCGGCCCGCGCAGGCGACCAGTGGCGGCCCTGCCACCAGGCCACGGCCCCGCCAATGATCGCCAGCAGCAGGACCATGCCTGCCAATCGCCTGCGCCAGGATGATGCCTGCTTACGTCCCATGCTGCTTGCACTTCCCGACCCGAATTTCAGGCCCTGATATGGAGGACGCAGATCAGGGTAAAGAGCCGTCGCGCCGTGACGAAGTCGCAGGCAATCTTGCCTTCGAGCACTTCAACCAGCTGCCGGGTTGCCCGATCGTGAATGGCCCGCCGCGCCATGTCGACGGTTTCGATTTCCTGCGCCGAAGGATTGCGCAGCGCTTTGTAATACGAATCGCAGATCGCGAAGTATTCCCGCACGTCGCGGCGGAACCGCGCCAGCCCCAGCGCGATGGTCCCGGCATCGGCCCCGGCCCCGTCCCGCACCGAAATCGCCAGTCGCCCTTCGATCACGGCCAGTTTCAGCGACCACGGGCCGCTGTGCCCATGCTCAACCGCGCGGAGCGGGGTGAAGCTGTTGTCCTCCACCAGATCGCGCAGGGCCACTTCGCGTTCCTGTTCCACATCCGGATTGCGCCACAGGATCGTGGATTCATCCAGCTCGATCGCGCAGATCCGGTTGAGGGGGGCATTCTGGTCCATGGCTGCTGCCGCTTTCGCAGAGCGGGCCCGGTTTCGCAAACCATCCCCGCTTTCCACAGGGTCACACTGGCGCGCCCATCTTGCCGCAACCGGCCAGCGGGCGCATCAGGCGGCCATGGCCGAACTCGATACGATGCTGCGCCCCGCTGCGGGTGATTCTTCCACTGCGCTGCCGGTCCGGGCCCTGCCCGCCAACCTGGAGGCGGAGGCGGCGTTCCTGGGGGCGATCCTGATCGACAACCGGGTGATGGAAGAACTGCCCGTAACGCTGAAGGCGGACCATTTCTTCGAACCGCTGCACGGCCGCATCTATGAACGGGTGGCGATGCTGGTGGACCGGCAGATGGTGGTGACCCCGGTCACGCTGAAGCCGTATTTCGAAGTCGATCCGGCGATGCAGGAACTGGGCGGCACTGCCTATCTCGCCCGCCTGACCGCCGACGGGCAGGGCCTGCTGGCCCCGCGTGAACTGGCCCAGCAAATCTACGACCTGGCCCTGCTGCGCCAGCTGGTCACCGTCGGCCGCGACTTGGTGGAAGGCGCGCTCGACACGTCTGACGAAGTCGAACCGATGCGCCAGATCGAACTGGCCGAAGCCAAGCTGTACCAGGTGGCCGAAGGGGCCAGCGGTTCGCGCGAGGCGGAAAGTTTCCGCGGTGCCACCGGCCGTGCGCTGGAAATGATCGAGCTGGCGATCAATTCGGGCGGCCACATCTCTGGCAAGACCACCGGCCTGACCAGCATCAACGAGAAAATCGGCGGGCTGCACGATTCCGACCTTATCATCCTGGCCGGACGTCCCGGTATGGGCAAAAGCTCGCTCGCCACCAACATCGCCTTCAACTGCGCCGACCGTTGGCTGCGCGACAAAGCGGATGGCATCGAAAAGAGCGTCGGCGCCCCGGTGGCGCTGTTCAGCCTGGAAATGTCGGCCGACCAGCTGGCCACCCGTATCCTGGCCGAAGCCGCCAGCATCCCCAGCGAAGCCTTGCGCATGGGCAAGATCAGCCGCGAGGATTTCCAGCAGCTCAGCTATGCCAGCCAGCGCCTGGCGGAACTGCCGCTGTATATCGACGATACGCCGGCGCTGACCATCGGCGCGCTGCGCACCCGCGCCCGGCGGCTGAAACGGCGGCACGACATCGGCCTGATCGTGATCGACTACCTGCAGCTGTTGCAGGGCAGCGGCCGCGCCAACGACAACCGGGTGAACGAAATTTCCGAAATCAGCCGTGGCCTGAAAACGCTGGCCAAGGAATTGCAGGTCCCGGTGATAGCCCTGTCGCAGCTGTCCCGCGCCGTGGAACAGCGCGATGACAAGCGCCCGATGCTGTCCGACTTGCGCGAATCCGGATCGATCGAACAAGACGCGGACATGGTCTGGTT
>JBARAF010000469.1:0-5795 GCA_049791695.1 Croceibacterium sp. | reverse complement strand
GTGCCGCCCAGCACGGCCGCCAGCGCTTCGACCGTGGTGCGGATGACGTTGTTGTACGGATCCTGTTCCTGCAAGCTGACGCCGCTGGTCTGGCAATGGGTGCGCAGGACCTTGGATTTTTCGGACTTCGCGCCGAGGCCGTGCATCACCCTGAACCACAGCGTTCGCGCCGCGCGCAGTTTCGCCACTTCCATGAACAGGTTCATGCCGATGCCGAAGAAGAACGACAGGCGCGGGGCGAAGGCGTCGATGTCCAGCCCGGCCTCCATCGCGCGGATCGCATATTCCTTGCCGTCGGCAATGGTGAAGGCCAGTTCCTGCACCGCCGTCGCCCCGGCTTCGTGCATGTGATAGCCGGAGATGGAGATGCTGTTGAATTTCGGCATCTGGGCCGAACAATAGGCAATGATGTCCGACACGATCCGCATGCTGGGCGCAGGCGGATAGATGTAGGTGTTGCGGACCATGAACTCCTTCAGGATGTCGTTCTGGATGGTCCCCGACAGCTTGTCCGCCGCCACGCCCTGCCGTTCCGCCGCGACGATGTAGAACGCCATGATCGGGATCACTGCCCCGTTCATGGTCATCGACACGCTCATTTCATCGAGCGGGATGCCGGAAAACAGCACTTCCATATCGGCCACGGTGTCGATTGCCACCCCGGCCTTGCCGACATCGCCGACCACGCGGGGGTGATCGCTGTCATAACCGCGATGGGTGGCAAGGTCGAAGGCGACCGACAGCCCCTTCTGTCCGGCGGCGAGGTTGCGGCGGTAGAAAGCGTTGCTTTCCTCTGCCGTGGAGAAGCCAGCATACTGGCGGATGGTCCATGGGCGGCCGGTGTACATGCTGGCATAGGGGCCACGCGTGAACGGTGCCTGCCCCGGCAGGCCCGGTCCTGCGGCGGGCAGGTCCTCCGCAGTGTAGAGCGGCTTGATGGGCACGCCTTCGGGCGACAGCCATGCCTTGGAATCAGTCATGCCCGCGCGGCCTTTCCATCACTTCCGTCAGCACGCCGGCCATGTCGCGCGGGTGGAGGAAGAACACCGGCGTGCCGTGCGCGCCGATGCGGATTTCGCCCAGCACGCGCTTGCCGATCCCGGTGAAGTAATCGTGCGCGGCGTGGATATCCTCCACCTCGAATGCCAGGTGATGCTGGCCCCCTTGCGGGTTGCGTTGCAGAAAGCCGTGCAGCGGCGAGTTCTCGTCCAGCGGGGCGACCAATTCCACCTGCGTGCCGCCGTCCACCGGGGTGACAAAAGCGACGCGCACGCCCTGCGCGGCCATGTCAAACGGTTCGGTGATATGGGAGGCACCCATGACATCGCGCCAGAAGGCGATAGCCGCCTCCATCTGTGGCACGGCCACGCCCACGTGATTCAAGCGGCCCAGTTTCATATGTAACCGGTAGCCTCCTCTCGATTGGGGTCAAGCCCCGCCGGAAAGGAGCCTAGCGCGGGAACAGGCCATCCGCCAGCAGATGCCCGACATGGTCGATCACCAGATGCGGCTTCTTGCCTTCGGGCTGCCCGGCCCATTCGTCCCGGCTGGTCGATCCGCTGGCAACGGCGATGCCGATGGCCCCTTCGGCGCGGGCCATCTGCATTTCCGCCACCGCATCGTCACCCACCACGCCGACATCGGCGATGGCCATGCCCAGTTGCGCGGCGACGAAGTGCATGGCGTGGGTGCTCGGCTTGCCGGTCGGCTCCGGCTCGCGCCCCGTCACGCGGGCGATGGCGCCGTTGATGGCGCAGGAATAACCGAAGCTGCGGCCATCCTTGGTGGCGAAGAACGGCACGTCGCTGGCGGTCAGGAAGGCGGCGCCATCCAGCACGCGGGAGCAGGCGGCATGGATGTCATCCATCACGCAATCCGGGTGCCAGGCGACATAGACCGCGTCGGCGCTGTCGGCTTCCGGCGATCCGGGCAGGCAGCAGGGAATGCCCAGTTCCTCCAGCGCATCCACCACGCCCTGGGTGCCCAGCACCAGCACACGGGCAAAGGCGCGTTCACGCATCACGCCTGCCGCCACGGAATTGGGCGTGAACAGCCGGTCATCGCGGATCGGCAGGCCGACGGCGCGCAGCTTCGGCCCCTGGACGCTGGAGGCATAGGCGCTGCCGTTGGTCAGCGCGAGGTAGGGCACGCCACGCGCCTCCAGTTCGTTGAGCAGTTCCACCGCGCCGGGAATGACGGTGTATCCGCCCAGCTTGCGGTCCGACAGGATCAGCGTCCCGTCGAGATCGAACATGAAGCCTTGCGGCTGGCGGGGCAGGGTCAAGCGTCAGTCTCCAGTTCCAGCTTGAAGCCGGCTTTCTCCACGCTCACGCGGGTCAGGTCATCGCGCGCCAGCAAGCCACGCAGCAATTCCATTACCGGGCGGGCGAGCGGGTTGTATTCACGCGGGGCGGGGCCGGCGGCCTGCATCGCGTCCACCTGGCCAGCAGGCATGGTGGCGCGCAGCAGGAATTCCTCGTCCGACAGGGTGGTACCAATGCGACGGCGCAGTTCGGACAGTTCCGCCATGTGCGGTTCCGCCGCCAGTTCCTTGGTGCGCGGGTTGGCCATGATCTTGTCCATCACATCGGGCGCAATCGGCACGTTCGGGCGGCCGAACCGGCCGATGGCATAGCGGATGATCTCGTCCGGGATCACGGCATAGCGGTCCTTGCCGGTCACGTTCATCACCGCCTGTGTTTGCAGCATCTGTGCAAACGGCGTCATCACGATGGGCCAGCCCAGTTCCTCGCGCACGCGGCCCAGCTCTTCGATCACCGCGCCTTCCAGATGCGGCACGCGGTGGTCGGCCAGGTGGCGGCGCATGGTGCCGACCATGCCGCCGGGCAGCTGGTGCTGGTAATAGGCGGCATCGAACGGCATCGGCGCGCCGGTGGGCAGGCCTTCGGCCTGTGCCAGTTCCGTGAAATAGCGGCTGACTTCGGCCACGGCCTCGTCGTCGATTTCCACAGTTTGACCCTGCGCGCGCAGGTTGCGGATCATCCGTTCCATCGGCGGGTTGCTGGTGCCATCCGCCGCGCCGCCGCTGGCACATTGCAGGGCCACCGCGCCCAGGTTTGCCGCTTCCAGGTAGGCGCCTTCGGCCTGGCCGATGGTGCAGTGGGCGTGGATTTCCAGTGGCTTGTCACCGATTTCGGCCATGATCGCGGGCACCAGCGTGGCTGCCCGCTGGGCGGTCAGCAGGCCACCGGCATCCTTGATGTAGAACGCATCGATATCGGGGCTGGCCGCCATCACCCGCGCGGCGGTGGCATAGTGGGCATCGTCGTGGATCGGGCTGACGGTGAACACCAGCGCCCCCACCACCTGTTCGCCGCCCGCGCGTTTGACCAGCTTGGCCACTTCCACGTTGCTGGCAGCGTCATTCATCGGGTCCGCCAGGGCGAACCGGCGAATGCCGTTGCGGGCCAGCGTGCGGAAGGCCAGTTCCATGAATTCCGGGCTGGCGGTTTCCCAGGCGATGAAGCGGAAGCCGGTGGACAGGAACTGCAGCGGCGTGGTGCGGCAGATGTCTGCCATGCCGCGGATGCGTTCCCACGGGTCCTGTTGTTTGAACCGCACCGCCACGCCCATGTGGGTGCTGGTGGTGAAATCGATCGCCTTGTACCCGGCGCGCTCCATCGCCGGGGCGACGGACAGGGTGCGCGCGGTATCGATGCCCAGCGCGCCCCACAGGCACTGGTTGCCATCGCGCAGGGACGTTTCGACGAGCTGGATAGTGGCCATCAGGCGGTTCCTCTGCTGGCGAGCATCCGGCCGAGGAAGCCGGTGTCCACGCCGCCGCTTTCGAATTCGGGGTGCTTCAGGATGGAGACCTGGAAGTTGCTGTTGGTGGCAATGCCTTCGATGCGGGTTTCGGTCAGCGCCTGTTGCAGCGCCTCGATCGCATCGGCGCGGGTGGGCGCATGGGCGATGACCTTGGCAATCATGGAATCATAGAACGGCGGCACTTTGGCCCCGTCCACGATATGGCTGTCCACGCGGATGCCCGGCCCATGCGGCCAGCGCACCATGGTGACCGTGCCGGGGGAAGGGGTGAAATTGCGCGTCGGGTCCTCGGCATTAATCCGGCATTCGACTGCCGCGCCGGTGAATGTGACGTCCGCCTGGTCCAGCGCCAGCCCGCGTCCGTCGGCAATGGCGATCTGCTGTTCCACCAGATCCACCCCGGTGACCATTTCCGTTACCGGGTGTTCCACCTGGATACGGGCGTTCATTTCCAGGAAGTAGAATTCATCCCGTTCGATATCGTACAGGAATTCCACCGTGCCGGCGCCGCGATAGTGGAGCCGGGCGGCAAAGCGCACCGCCGCTTCCAGCAGCCGTTCACGCGTGGCGGCGGGCAGGTGCGGGGCGGGGGTTTCCTCGACCAGTTTCTGGTACCGGCGCTGCACCGAACAGTCGCGTTCGCCAAGGTGGATCACCTTGCCGGCACCGTCGCCCAGCAGTTGCACTTCGATGTGCCGCCCTTCGGAAACGTAGCGTTCCAGATAGACGCGCGCATCGCCAAAGGCCGCGCCGGCCTCAGCACTCGCCATGCCCATCGTGGGCAACAGGTCTTCCAGCCGTTCGACCAGCTTCATGCCCCGGCCACCGCCGCCGCCGACTGCCTTGACCAGCAGCGGCGCGCCGATGGCCTTGCCCAGCGCGGCAGCTTCTTCGGGCGAACCAACCGGGCCACCAGGGACCACGGGAACATCGGCCGCAATCGCTTCGGTCCGCGCGCGCAGCTTGTCGCCCACCGCTTCGATCTGCGCTGCGGTCGGGCCGATGAAGATCAAGTCTTCATCCTCGCACATTTGTGCCAGTTCGGCTCGTTCGGACAGAAATCCGTAACCGGGATGGATTGCTTCGCATTGGCTGCCAAGGGCCGCCTGCACCACCGTGGCTACTTTCAGGTAGCTTGCGCCCGGCTGCGACGGGCCGAGGCACAGCGTGCGGTCGGCCATTTGTGCACCGAGTGAATTGCGGTCCGCCTCCGAGACGCCAAGCACCGTTTCGATGCCCAGTTTCTGGCAGGTCTTGATGATCCGGACCGCGATTTCACCGCGGTTGGCAATGAAAATGCGCTTAATGGACATGGGGCTGGGCCATCAGTCCGGCTTTACCAGCAACAGCACTTCGCCGTGTTCGACCAGTTCGCCGTTCTGGCCGAGGATTTCGACCACGGTTCCGGCCACGCCGGCGCGGGCGGAATTCATCAACTTCATCACTTCGACGATGCCGATGATGGTGTCTGGCTCCACCCGGTCACCCACTTCCACGAATGAGGGTTCACCCGGCTTCGGCGCGCGGTAATAAATGCCCAGCAGCGGGCTTTTGACTTCCACCAGCCCTTCGGCCGGTGCGCGGGACACGTTCGCCGGGGCCGGGATCAGGGTGGCTTGCGGCGCAGGTGCCGGGGTGGGAGCCGGTGCTGGTGCCGAGGGCTGCGCGGACCTTGGTCCGGCGCCGCTGCGCACCAGTTCCAGCTTCACCCCATCCATTTCGAGGTTCAGCCGGTCGAAGCGTGATGCTTCGAGCAGGGCCATGATTTCCTCGATATCCTTGCGTGTCAGGCTCACTTGCGCCCTCCGAAAATGTTCATCACGTGGGCCAACGGATTGCCCTGTGGCGTGGCCACCGGGGCGACCACTTCCTTGGCCGACCAGACCGTTTCCGGGCGGCTTTGCAGCAGGACGACCGCACCCGACTTGTCCAGCGCCCATTCGATGTCCTGCGGGCGACCGTAATGCCGTTCAATCTTGCGGCCGACTTCGCGCAGGGCCATCAGC
>JBARAF010000468.1:0-1560 GCA_049791695.1 Croceibacterium sp. | reverse complement strand
GAAATCGCGCGCCACCATGAACCAGTCGTGGTCGTAGAGACCCCCGATCAGGTCACGATAGCGGTTGGGATCGTCCGGCGAGAACACGCCCGAGGAAATGGCCTCCAGCGCTTCCTTGAGCCGCGGTGAATTGTCGATCGCCGTCCGGGGCACTTCGCCCTTGGCGCGCTTCTCGTTCACCTCGTCTGCGGTCAGGCCGAAAATCACGATATTGTCCGGCCCCGCTTCCTTGTGCATTTCCACATTCGCACCATCCATCGTGCCGATGGTGATGGCGCCATTGGCCATGAACTTCATGTTGCCCGTGCCCGAGGCTTCCATCCCCGCGGTCGAAATCTGCTCGCTGAGATCGGCCGCCGGCACGATCACTTCGGCCAGGCTCACATTGTAGTTGGGCAGGAACACCACCTTGAGCAGTCCGCGCACCGCCGGGTCATGGTTGATGACCTTGGCCACATCGTTGATCAGCTTGATGATGAGTTTGGCGTTCCAGTATCCCGGAGCCGCCTTGCCCGCGAAGATTTTAACGCGCGGAACCCATTCCCGTTCCGGATGCGCGCGAATTTCATCATATAGTGCAACCGCTTGGATGATGTTGAGCAGCTGCCGCTTGTATTCGTGAATGCGCTTGATCTGCACGTCGAACATGGCGTCGGGCGACACCACGATGTTGAGCCGGTCCTTGATCAGCTGCGCGAGGCGCTGCTTGTTGGCCTGCTTGACCGCCACGAACTGCCCCTGGAAGGTCGGGTCGGCGGCATGCGGGTCGAGCCCGCGCAGCAGGTCGATATCGTCGAGGAATTCCGGCCCGATCCGCTCGATGATCAGCTTGGTCAGCCCCGGATTGCACTGCATCAGCCAGCGTCGCGGCGTGATACCGTTGGTCTTGTTGTTGATGCGGTCCGGATAGAGCTTGTGCAGGTCCGAAAACACGGTCTGCTTCATCAGCTCGGTATGCAGCGCCGACACGCCATTGATCGAGTGCGAGCCGACAAAGGCCAGTTGCCCCATCCGCACGCGGCGCCCGCCATTCTCGTCGATCAGCGATACATTGGCGACCTGCGCGTCGCTGAACTTGGCGCGGTTGCGCGCATCGGTCAGCACATCGGCATTGATCTGGTAGATGATCTGCATGTGCCGCGGCAGCAGCCGCTCCAGCAGCGCCACCGGCCAGCTTTCCAGCGCTTCGGGCAGCAAGGTGTGGTTGGTATAGCCGAACGTGCCGCGCGTCAGCTTCCAGGCCTCGGCCCATTTGAGCCCGTTATCGTCGACCAGGATGCGCATCAGTTCGCAGATCGAGATCGCCGGATGGGTGTCGTTGAGCTGGATGGCAACCTTGTCGGGCAGCGAGCCCAGGTCGCCATATTGCTGCAGATGGCGCCGCACGATGTCCTGCAGCGATGCCGAGGAGAAGAAGAACTCCTGCCGCAGCCGCAGTTCCTGCCCCGCCGCGGTCGAATCCGCCGGATAGAGCACGCGGGTAATCGCTTCGGCCCGGGAGCTTTCCTCAAGCGCGCCGATATGGTCGCCGGAATTGAACTTGTCGAGCAGGATCGGGTC
>JBARAF010000467.1:0-3671 GCA_049791695.1 Croceibacterium sp. | reverse complement strand
ACGTAATGGTGATGCCGCGTTCCTGTTCCTGTTCCATCCAGTCCATCGTCGCCGCGCCATCATGCACTTCGCCGATCGTGTAGGACTTGCCGGTGTAGTAAAGGATACGCTCGGTGGTCGTGGTCTTGCCGGCGTCGATGTGCGCCATGATACCGATATTGCGGTATTTTTCGAGCGGATGGCTGCGGGCCATGGGAAATTCCTCGGGTTGGCTGGGGGCGCCCCTTAACAGGTGGCAGCCCCCATATAGTTCGTTTCGTGACCGCTTGAAGACCGCCGCGCGAAGCGACGGTCCGCCAAGCCGCCGCGCTTACCAGCGATAGTGGCTGAAAGCGCGGTTGGCGTCGGCCATGCGGTGGGTATCTTCCCGCTTCTTCACCGCGTTGCCGCGATTGTTGGCCGCATCCATCAGTTCACCCGACAGACGAGCCGCCATGGTGGTTTCCGCACGACCGCGAGCCGCGGCGATCAGCCAGCGGATGGCCAGTGCCTGGGCACGTTCCACGCGGACTTCCACCGGGACCTGGTAGGTCGCACCGCCAACGCGGCGGCTGCGGACTTCCACGGCCGGCTTCACATTGTTCAGCGCATCGTGGAACACGGCCAGCGGATCGCCCTTGGCGCGCTGTTCAACCGTTTCGAGCGCACCGTAAACGATACGTTCGGCCACGGACTTCTTCCCGTCCAGCATGAGGTTGTTCATGAACTTGGACAGCACCTCATCACCAAACTTGGGATCAGGCAGGATTTCCCGCTTTTCGGGACGACGACGACGAGACATTCTCTTACTCCTAGACCCGAAAGCTTACTTGGGACGCTTCGCGCCGTACTTCGAACGGCTCTGCTTGCGGTCCTTCACACCCTGTGTGTCGAGCACGCCGCGCAGCACGTGGTAGCGCACACCGGGAAGGTCGCGCACGCGGCCGCCACGGATCAGGACCACGGAGTGTTCCTGCAGGTTGTGGCCTTCGCCCGGGATGTAGGAGATGACTTCACGGCCGTTGGTCAGGCGGATCTTGGCCACCTTGCGAAGTGCCGAGTTCGGCTTCTTCGGGGTCGTGGTGTAAACGCGGGTGCAAACGCCGCGCTTCTGCGGGTTCTTGTCAAGCGCCGGAACCTTGTTCTTGGCCTTGATCAGGTCGCGGCCCTTGCGGACCAGCTGGTTAATAGTGGGCATCGAATACCTTCACCTGTGGATGGCATCACGGGGGCGAAGATGAAGGAAAAAGGGTCGTGCCACCCGCTGGCGTCATCCCCGCAAAGGCGGGGACCCAGCAAAACCGGAAAAGCCGCCGAAGGCGTCCATCCCGGGAAGCACGAGCCTGAAACACTCCACCCGCGCCCTTGCGGACACCGGGTTACTTTGACAGCCGCCCCTGGAGCGCCTTCCCCTCCCCCCTTCACCCGTCATTCCCGCGAAGGCGGGAATCCAGCAAACAAGGAAGCGCAATCGCTCCAACGATAGAAGGGCCACCACGAATCGCTTCGCTTGGCCCCCGGGACGAACCGGCAATGTTCAGCTCTATCTGACCAGCAGGCGGTACGCCGTCTGTTGGATGTGGCGGCCCTTAGGGGGAAACGGGTGGGTGGTCAAGCGAGGTGGGGGCAGCTCAGCAAGTGCGTTGCGCAGCCGCACCATATGCTGCACTGAGAAAGACAGGCAGAGTGCCTCCTTCGGTACGCCCCTCGACGCATTTTTAAGGATTAAAACTTTGAGCAAGGCGCGAAATGTCGTTGTAGGGAATCCCGACGGCGCTCGTGGCAGCTACGACGTCTATTTCTCAGCGGACGTTGAGACTGACGGCCCCATTCCAGGCCCGTATTCCATGTTGTCCTTTGGGCTGGTGTATGCTGGCGCATTTGACGGCAAGACGTTTTTTCGACCAGCAAACTATGAGCGGACATTTTATTGCGAACTTCAACCCATTTCGACGATGTTCGAGCAGGAAGCTTTAGACGTCAATGGATTGGATCGCGAGCTACTCCAAAGAACCGGTCAGAACCCGATAACAGCAATGAGCGACGCAGCAATGTGGGTGAGGGAAATCGCCGGTATCGGCTCTCCTGTAATAGTCGCCTACCCGCTTAGTTTCGACTGGTCTTGGCTGTATTGGTACTTCGTCCAATACTCGGAAACTGGGTCACCATTCAGTTATTCTCGGGGATTTGATATCAAGACTGCTCTGGCGGTAAAATTGGGCCGGATGATAAGTAAATCTGGGCGGTCTAGGATTCCGGATGCGGTGAAGTCGAAATATTTGCATACGCACCATGCTCTTGACGACGCAACAGAACAGGCAGAGATATTCGCAAACGTTTTTGTGATGGATCCTCTCAATGAACGACCAATACCTAGGAAAAGCTAGATTAGATTCCTCGGGTCGAATTGAAGAATTCCGAACCTACCTGCAGCAGAGCGCGCCAGAAATTGATGGCAAAGCATGTGTTTATGCGACTGGCTCGTACGGGAGGCTTGAAGCTGGCCCTCGGAGCGACTTGGACGTTTTCATTGTAGTTGACGAAATCATGGACAAAGGCACGTTGAAACACGTGCTCAATGGGATTGATGAGATTAAGCTCAAAGCAAAGCTGATCAATCTTACGGAGCATTTTCGAATTCCAAAGTTCGATGGCAGCGGTCGATTCATGAGTGGCCACAGTATAAATAGCTTAGTTACCCATCTTGGAAGTTCCGAGGATGATTATCGAAATATCCTGACCGCAAGGATGCTTCTATTACTGGAGAGTAGGCCACTAGAAGGCTTATTGGTCTATAATAAGGTATTGGACCTAGTGATAGATCGGTATTTTGCGGATTTTAAAGGTCACGAAGACAGTTTTAGGCCGACTTTTTTTATTAACGACATTTCCAGGATGTGGCGTACTTTTTGTGTTAATTACGAGTCCAAAAGGAAAAATAGCGACAGCAGCAGGCAGAAGATAAAAAATTTGAAGTTGAAATTCAGTCGAATGTTAACTTGTTACTCAGCTATCATTTATATGCATGCGATCTATGCAAGAAATGGATCTGTTTCCCCAAATGACGCTCAACAGATGGTTCGCATATCTCCCACAGAGAGAATCGAATCATTACCAATCTTGTGCCAAACCAGTTCAAGATCTGATCGTATTTTAGAGATTTGCCAGTCCTGTACAGGGCTTTACTCCTCATTCTTGGAACTTGTTCACAAATCTGACAGGGCAGCGGCAAAGCAGTACAAAGCGAACGAGGTCATGTGGCAAGAAAAGTCTTATCAATTTGGTCAACTTTTGGCTGACTTGATTGACGAGATTGGAAGTATCTCGCCCGCGGGAAGAAAAATGAGTCGCTTGATATTGATTTAGGCACGAGTTCTTCGCATACGCGAATAGCCCCCTTTCCTACACCCCCACCCCATGTCATGAGCGCGTTCCCCATACGTTCCCATGGAGCCCAACATGGTCCGCCAGCGCGCCAGTCTCCGCACGTCCTACATGGCCGCCCCCACCTGTGAGGTGTCGCCGGACGATCCGCTGCTCGGCTTTGCGCCGGTCCCCCATTCGCGCCCGCGGCGCAATTCGATCACGGCGGACCGGCAGCGGGCCTTTATCGAGCATCTGGCCGCCACCGGCATCGTGCGGCGGGCGGCCAAACATATCGGGGCCAGCCTGGAGGCGCTGTACAAGCTGCG
>JBARAF010000466.1:0-3093 GCA_049791695.1 Croceibacterium sp. | reverse complement strand
CGCAGCTTGTTGACCACCAGGGTGGCCAGCGCTTCGCCTTCGATGTCTTCCGCGATGATCAGCAGCGGGCGGCCCGACTGGACCACGGCTTCGAGGATCGGCAGCATCGCCTGCAGCGACGACAGCTTCTTTTCGTGGATCAGGATATACGGGTTATCCAGTTCCACCGTCATCTTTTCGGCGTTGGTGACGAAGTAGGGCGACAGGTAACCGCGGTCGAACTGCATGCCTTCGACGACATCGAGTTCGAATTCGAGGCCCTTGGCCTCTTCCACGGTGATCACGCCTTCCTTGCCGACCTTTTCCATGGCTTCGGCAATCTTTTCGCCGACTTCACGGTCGCCATTGGCGGAAATGATCCCGACCTGGGCGATTTCGTTCGAACCGGCGACCGGCTTGGAACGGGCCTTCAGGTTTTCGATCACCTTCAGCACGGCCAGATCGATGCCGCGCTTCAGGTCCATCGGGTTCATCCCGGCGGCAACCGACTTCATGCCTTCGCGCACGATGGCCTGGGCCAGTACGGTGGCAGTGGTGGTGCCGTCACCGGCGATGTCGTTGGTCTTCGACGCCACTTCGCGCAGCATCTGTGCGCCCATGTTTTCGAACTTGTCCTTCAGTTCGATTTCCTTGGCGACGGAAACGCCGTCCTTGGTGATGCGCGGAGCGCCGTAGCTCTTGTCGATCACCACGTTGCGGCCCTTGGGGCCGAGCGTTACCTTGACGGCATTGGCGAGCGTATCAACGCCCTTGAGGATGCGTTCACGCGCATCACGCCCGAACTTAACGTCCTTGGCAGCCATTGGATAATTCCTCTTCGAGAATGTGTGGGATTGGAAGCGTCAGTGCGGTTCGGCTCAGCCGATCACGCCCAGGATGTCGCTTTCCTTCATGATCAACAGGTCCTGCCCGTCGACCTTCACTTCGGTGCCGGACCACTTGCCGAACAGCACGCGGTCACCCGCCTTGACGTCCAGCGGGGTGATCGTGCCGTTTTCAGCGCGGGCGCCGGTGCCGGTCGCCACGATTTCGCCTTCGCTCGGCTTTTCCTTGGCGCTGTCGGGGATGATGATGCCGCCGGCGGTCTTTTCCTCGGCTTCGATGCGACGGACCAGTACACGGTCGTGCAGCGGACGGAATGCCATATGTATGACCTCTTCCAAATAAGAGTGGTTATGCGTTTGGCACTCTCCACCCGAGAGTGCCAGCGAGCCGCATATGGTTGGGGGCAGGGGGACCGTCAACACCTGCGGCCGCAAAAAAGTTCAGCCCGGACGATTCAGGCGAGCAGGCCCAGTTGCTCCCGCCGGGACCAGCGGTGCAGCATCAGCGCCGAGACCACGAACAGCCCCAGCGCCAGTCCGATCCAGATCCCGATGCCCGCAAGCGGGGTCAGGAAACCCAGCCACAGGCAGCAGGCCAGGCCCGGCACCCAATAGCCGAACACGGCAAAGGCCATCGGCATCCGCGTGTCCTGCAACCCGCGCAAGGCGCCCATGGCTACGGCCTGCACTCCGTCCGCCAGCTGGAACGCGGCGGCCACGACCATGAACGATGTGGCCAGCGCCACCAGGGCGGCATTGGCCGGGGCGGCGGCGTCGATATAGGCGGACAGCAGCAGGTGCGGCGCGAACAGCATCAGCAGCGCGGTCAGCCCCATGAACCCGGTGCCGATGGCAATCGCCATCCAGCCAGCGCGGCCTGCAGCGAGCGGCTGGCCTGCACCAAGGTAATAGCCAACGCGAATCGTCGCCGCCTGGCCGATGCCGAACGGCACCTGGAAAGCGACCGCGGCGATTTGCAGGGCCAGCGTATGGGCGGCCAGCGGCAGCGCGCCCAGTGCCCCCATCATGAACGCGGCGGCGCTGAAAATGCCGCCTTCGGCCAGGATCGTCACCCCCACCGGCAGGCCGATCCGCAGCAGGCTCCGCATCCGGTCCCAGTGCGGGCGCAGGAAGTGGCCCCACACGGAATAGCGACGCAACCGCCGGTCAGCGCGAATCGCCAGCACGTAAGCCAGCGCGAAGCACCAGCCGGTCAGCACCGTGGCCACGGCGGATCCTTCCAGCCCCAGCGCAGGCAGGCCGAAATGGCCGTTGATCAGGGCATAATTGCCCAGCGCGTTGACCCCGATCATCAGCGCGGTGATCGCGGTGGCGAAGATCGGCCGCCCCAGTGCGGACACGAAATTGCGCAGCACGTTGGCAATCAGCATCGGCACCATGGCCAGCACCAGGATCGCCAGGAACCGGGCCGCCACGGGCGCAATCGCCGGGTCTTGCCGGGTCAGGTCCATCATCGGCGCGGCGAGCGGCACGAACACAAGCGCGGCCAGCCCGCACCCGATGGCCAGCCACAGCGCCATGCGGACGGACCGGCGCACTTCGCGCACCGCGTGGCGGCGACGGCCCAGTTCTTCGGATATCAGCGCGGCCACGGTGCCGGTCAGGCCCGACAGGGTCCACAACAGCAGGCCATAAATGGCAATGGCCAGGCTGGATGCGGCCAGTTCCGTCGGTCCCAGCCGGGCGACGAAGATCACGTCTGTCGCGGCGATGGCCATCTGCATCAGGTTGGCCATGGCCAGGGGCCCGGCCAGCCGCAGGGTGGCGGCAAATTCGCCGCGCCGGGTGAGGGGATGGTCCCTGGTCTGGTCAAGGTCACGCATGGGGCCGGACCGGATAGGCGCTGCCGTGCGCCGGGGGAAGGTGTGCCACACCTGCGCGAAAAAATGCGCCGGCGATGTGGCCGCTTGGCCGCAAGCCTCTTTCCACGCGCGCGGGGCGGCGATACACGGCCCTCAAACGGACCCGGCAACGGCCCTGAACTTGGGGTGTGACCGCAAACTGACCAGGATGGACCAGATGAAGATCGTGACGAAGAGTGTTTCCGCCTCCGCCATTGCCCTCGCGCTGAGCTTCGCGATGTCCGCTTGCGGCGGTCCGGCAGAAGAACCGCTGGAAGCACCGTCCGACGCCGCAGCCACCGAAACCGCTGCCGTCGCCACCCCGACCGACGCCGCTGCCACCCCGGCTGCGACCGACACGGCCGCCGCTGCCACCCCGACCGAAACCGCCAGCGCCGCTGCCACCC
>JBARAF010000465.1:0-7943 GCA_049791695.1 Croceibacterium sp. | reverse complement strand
GGCAGGAAGTGGCCGTGCTGGGTGACCAGCGTTTCCCGATGGCCAGCACCAGCAAGATCGCCATTGCCGCGACTTTCCTGGAAGGCGTGGACAAGGGTCGCTGGACGCTGTCGAGCGAATTCCCGATGATGCTGCCAGTGGCATCGCGGCCGTTTTCCACGGCGGTGGCCCCGGTCAAGCCGGGCCAGTACCTGACCGCTGCCAAGCTGATCGAACTGATGATCACCCGCAGCAGCAATTCGGCCACCGATGCCCTGCTCGCCGCCGTTGGCGGGCCCAAGGCGGTGAATGATTGGGCGCGCCGTGCGGGAATCCAGGAATTCCAGCTGACGCGCGACATCGCCACGCTGGTGCGCGATGATGGCCAGCTGGATCCGGCCACGCAAATCGATCTGCGCGACAGCGCCAGCCCGCGGGCGATGGTGCAGTTGCTGACCGGGCTGCACCAGGGGAAGTGGCTTTCGGCCTCCAGCCGCCAGGTGATCCTGAACGAAATGGCCAATTGCCGAACCGGCACCCGCCGCATTCCCGCAATGCTGCCGGCCGGAACCAGCGTGGCCCACAAGACTGGTTCACTGAACAACACCAGCAGCGATATCGGCATCATTACGATGCCTGATGGGCGGGCACTGGCAGTGGCGATCTATGTCACGGGCCAAGGTTCGCGCAGCAATCGTGAAGCGCGGATTGCTTCCATCGCCCGGGCGCTGTTCGACGGGTACCAGGAACAGCCGATGCGGCAGGCATCGCGCGAATGGGTCAACGCCCGCTACTAAATCGGCCACCAGCCGAAGTGCATTGCCAATGCTCCGGCCGCCAGCAACCATAACAGGATAATCAGCGCCGCCGCCCGGCGACTGCCGGGGAGCGCCCCGCGCTGTTCGGCGGCCTGGCGAAATTCCGCCATCAGCGCAGGCGGCACCAGCCGCACCACCAGCCAGATTCCCGCCGGGACCAGCAGCAGGTCATCCAGCAGCCCCAGCACCGGGATGAAATCGGGGATCAGGTCAATCGGGCTGAGCGCATAGGCCGCGACCAGCGCTGCCAGCGCCTTGACCTGCCAGCGGACGCGCGGATCGCGGGCCGCGATCCACACCGCCACCACATCGCGCTTCAGGCGCCCGGCCCATTGCCGCAGCTTTTGCATTCAGGGACGGCCCAAATGAAAAGGGCGCAGCCTTGCGGCCGCGCCCTTCCAATATGGTCGCAAATGCGACGCCGTGCTTACTGCCAGGATTACTGGGCAGCAGTTTCAGCCGGGGTGGTCACGGCAGCGTCGGCTTCTTCAGCGGCTTCGTTGGCAGTGGCTTCAGCAGCGTCCACGGCATCGCCAGCAGCTTCGGTGGCATCGGCAGCGGCAGTGGCCACGGCTTCACCAGCGGCATCGGCATTGGCCGAAGCATCAGCCATCGCGGAATCAGCAGCTTCGCCGGTGGCTTCTTCGGTCTTTTCCGAGCAAGCGGCGAGCGACAGGGCAGCACCGGCGATGGCGGCGGCGAGAATGATCTTGCGCATGGATGGTATCCTTTGAACTGCGAGACAATGGCGTGGGCCAGTCGAACGGCAAACGCGAAATCCGCAAACCAGCGAACTCTGATCGAACAAATAATGGCGATTTTGTGGCGAAGCAAGGCAATTGCGGTAAATTGCGTGGTGCGCGGCTTGCGAAAGCGGCTCCCCCTGATGGCATTGCACTGCTAGCTGTCGGTCATGCCAGATCAGCAGCATCTCTATCTCGTCGACGGATCCGCCTATATTTTCCGGGCCTATCACCGGCTTCCGCCGCTGACCAACCCGGCAGGAACACCGGTGGGTGCGGTCTATGGCTATACTACCATGCTGTGGAAGCTGGCCGACGATCTGCACAAAGCCGATGGCCCCACCCACCTGGCGGTGATCTTGGATGCCAGCAGCAAGAGCTTCCGCAACGACCTGTATGATCTGTACAAGGCCAACCGCCCGCCGCCGCCGGAAGACCTGGTGCCGCAGTTCCCGCTGATCCGCGAAGCAACCCGCGCCTTCAGCCTGCCTTGCATCGAGGAACAGGGGCTGGAAGCGGATGACCTGATCGCATCCTATGCCAAAGAGGCCACCCGGCGCGGCTGGGACGTGACCATCGTTTCCAGCGACAAGGACCTGATGCAGCTGGTCGGCCGCTGCGCTGAGCCGCACGACGGACATGAAGGCGGCTGCATCGACATGCTGGACACGATGAAGAACCAGCGGATCGACATTCCCGAAGTGATCGAGAAATTCGGCGTGCCGCCGGAACTGGTCGGCGATGTGCTGGCCCTGATGGGCGATGCGGTGGACAATGTGCCCGGCATCTATGGCATCGGCCCCAAGACCGCGACCAAGCTGATCCAGGACCACGGCAACCTGGCAGGCGCGCTGGATGCGGCCGAAGGGATGAAGCCCGGCAAGCTGCGCGAACGGCTGATCGAAGGGCGGGCGATGGCCCTGCTCAGCCGCGAACTGGTGCAGCTGAAGGAAGATTGCCCGCTGCCGATGCCGCTGGATGATTTCAAGCTGGATGCCGTGCCCAAGGAACCGCTGGCGGCATTCCTGGCCGAACACGGCTTCACCAGCCTGCTCAAGCGGCTGGATGGCGGCACTGGCAGCCCGGAACGGCGGACCCAGCTGAACCCGCCCAAGGCCGACCGCGCCGGCGTTGCCGCCGCACCGGCGGGCAACCGCCAGCCCGCGCCGGATATGCCGCCGGTGGACCGCAGCGCTTATGAATGCGTGCAGACGCAAGAACGGCTCGATCACTGGATCGCCCGCGCCTTTGCTGCGCGGGTGGTGGCTGTCGATACCGAAACCAGCGCACTGGATGCGATGCAGGCGGACCTCGCCGGGATCAGCCTGGCCCTGGGGCCGAACGATGCCTGTTACATCCCGCTCGGCCATGGCGGCAGCGACATGTTTGCCGAACGGCCGCAACAGGTGGACCGCGGCGCCGCCATCGCCGCGCTGAAACCGTTGCTGGAAAGCGACGCGGTGCTGAAGGTCGGCCAGAACATCAAGTATGACCTGAACGTGCTGGCCCGCCACGGCGTGGATGTCGGCCCGATCGACGACACGATGATCCTCAGCTTCGATCTCGACGCCGGGCGTTCGCTGGATGGTATCGGCGGCGGGCACGGGATGGATGAACTGTCCACCCGGCACCTTGACCACACGACGCTGACGTTCAAGGATATCTGCGGGACCGGCAAGAAGGCGATCCCGTTCGGCGAAGTGCCGCTGGACCGGGCGACGCAATATGCTGCCGAAGACGCCGATGTCACCTGGCGGCTGCACCGCGTGCTGCGCCCGCGCCTGGCGACCGAAGGCAGCACCCGCGTCTACGAACAGGTGGACCGTCCGCTGATCCCGGTGGTGGCGCAGATGGAGCGCAACGGCATCAAAGTGGACCGCGCCCGGCTGGCGCGCCTGTCCGAAGAATTCGCCAGCGAAATCGCCCGGATCGAAGGCGAAATTTTCGCCCAGGCCGGCCAGGCCTTCACCATCGGCAGCCCCAAGCAGCTGGGCGATATCCTGTTCGAAAAGCTCGGCTATCAGGGCGGGCGCAAGGGCAAGAGCGGGCAGTATTCAACCGACCAGGCGATTCTGGAAGGGCTGGCAGCACAAGGCGCTTCGGTGGCAACGATGGTGCTGGAATGGCGCCAGCTGAGCAAGTTGCGCAGCACCTATACCGAGGCGTTGCAGGCGGCGATCAACCCGCAGACGGGCCGCGTCCATACCAGCTACAGCCTGGTCGGGGCGCAGACCGGGCGGCTCAGTTCGACCGACCCCAACCTGCAGAACATCCCGATCCGCACCGCCATCGGCCGCCAGATCCGCGAAGCTTTCGTGCCCGAAGCGGGCAATGTCCTGCTCGCCGCCGACTATTCGCAGATCGAACTGCGGCTGGCTGCACACATGGCCGACGTCCCGCCGCTGAAAGAAGCCTTTGCCCGGGGTGAGGACATCCACGCCCGCACCGCGCAGGAAATGTTCGGCTCGGTGGACCGCGACACCCGCGCGCGGGCCAAGACGATCAACTTCGCCATCCTGTACGGCATCTCGCGCTGGGGCCTGGCCGGGCGGCTGGGGGTGGAAGCGGACGAGGCGCAGGCGATGATCGACCGCTATTTCGAACGCTTCCCCGGAATCCAACGCTACATCGTGGCGACCCTGGAGCAGGTGCGCGAGCGCGGCTATTCGCAGACGCTGTTCGGCCGCAAGACCTGGTTCCCGCGCATTGACAGCAAGAACCAGGCGGAACGCCAGGGCAGCGAACGCGCCGCGATCAACGCACCGATCCAGGGCACCAGCGCCGATATCATCAAGCGCGCCATGGCCCGGATGATGCCCGCCCTGGCCGATGCCGGGTTGCCTCATGTGAAAATGCTGCTGCAGGTGCATGACGAATTGGTGTTCGAACTGCCGGAAGCAGACGTTGCCGCCGCCAGCCCGGTGATCGAACGGGTGATGGCCGATGCCGCCTTGCCGTCGGTCACGCTCGACGTCCCGCTGGCGATCGAGATTGGCCACGGCGCCAGCTGGGATGCAGCCCATTGATGCAGGAACTGGTCCGCAATCTGCCGCAGTGGTTTCCGCAAGCCGGCTACGCCCTGTCCGCCACCGTGCTGGGCGTCGCGCTGGCGCTGCTGGTCCACCGGATCGTCTTCGCCCTGCTGGGGCGGGTGTCGGGGGCGAGCGAGCGGCGGTCTGACGATATCCTGGTCACCCACCTGCGCCGCCCGGCGCTGTGGTCGATGGTGGCGCTGGGGATCGTGCTGGCCGCGCGGGAAGTGCCGTTGCTGGCCGGGGTGTGGGAAAAAGTCGCCGGGTTCGTGATGCCGGCCCTGATCGGCTGGATGGCGCTGGCGATCCTCAAGGCATTCGTCGAAGTCGCTGTGCTGCAAGCCGATATCACGGTGGAAGACAACGTCGCCGCCCGGCGCAAACGCACCCGGCTGGCGATTTTCAACCGCATGGGCACCTTCCTGATCCTGTTCCTGACGATCGGCCTGATGCTGCTGTCGATCCCCGGGGTGCGACAGATCGGGGTGACCCTGATGGCGTCAGCCGGGCTCGCCGGGCTGGCCGTGGGCGCTGCGGCCCAACCGGCGCTCAAGTCCTTGATTGCAGGCTTGCAAATGGCCCTGACGGAGCCGGTGCGGATTGACGATCTGATCACCATTGATGGCGAAACCGGCCGGGTTGAAGACATCCGCGCCACCTTCGTCATCATCCGTGTGTGGGACGAGCGGCGGATGATCGTGCCGACCTCGCGCTTCCTCGATACCACCTTCATCACCGCCACCCGCTACGGCTCGCATACCACCGGCACAGTGATGCTGTACGTCCGGCCGGAAAGCGACGTGGCCGCGATTCGCGCCGCGTTCCTCGATATGGTCCGCGCCGATCCGCGATGGGACGGGCGCAAGGCGGAACTGCTGGCGACCAATTCCACCATCGACACCGTGGAACTGCGGCTGACCATGACCGCGAAAGACGCCGCTGACAGCCTGACCCTGCGTAGCGCGGTACGCGAAGCGATGCTGGCGTGGATGCGCGAACACCTGCCCGCCGCCCACGCCCCGCTCGCCCCGGTCGAGGTGCCCCCGGCCTGACCTAGCTGTCGGGCCCGTGCTTCTTCTGCCGGGTGGATTCGACCATGCCTTCGTGAATGAAGCCGATCGGGCGCACTTCCATCGCCCGCTTCTTCAGTTCCCCGCGCATGGCCCGGTATTCCAGTTCCATCTGCTCGGTCACGGTCGGGCGGCTGTCTTCCAGTGCTTCGGCAAAGTCGGCACCAGTCACTTCGGTAATGTCCGGCCCGCCGTTGCGGATCGCGTTGAGGCCCGCCCGGCGAACCACGTCCTGCAGGTCCGCACCGGTATAGCGTTCGGTCTGCGCCGCCAGTGCGGCCAGGTCGACGTCTTTCGCCAGTGGCATCTGCCGGGTGTGGATCTTCAGGATGTGGACCCGCCCGGCTTCATCCGGCGTGCCGACGTAAACCAGTTCGTCGAACCGGCCGGGGCGCAGCAGCGCCGGATCGACCAGCGCCGGGCGGTTGGTGGCGCCGATCACGATCACGGCGTTCAGTTCTTCCATCCCGTCCATTTCAGCCAGGATAGTGTTGACCACCCGCGCCGTCACTTGCGGTTCGTTGCCGCTGGTCCCGCGCGCGGGCACCAGGCTGTCGATTTCGTCGATGAAGATCACGCACGGCGCAACCTGGCGGGCACGGGCGAACAGGCGGCTGATCTGCTGTTCGCTTTCGCCATACCATTTCGACAACAGGTCGCTGCTCTTGATGGAAATGAAGTTGGCTTCCGCTTCCTTCGCCACCGCCTTTGCCAGCAAAGTCTTGCCGGTGCCCGGCGGGCCATAGAGCAGGAAGCCCTTGGCCGGACGGATGCCCAGCCGTTCAAACGCCTGCGGGTTCTTCAGCGGCAGTTCCACGCCTTCGCGCAGCTTTTCCTCTGCCTCGTCCACCCCGCCGATGTCGTCCCAGCCGATGGTCGGCACCTGCACCATCACTTCGCGCATCGCGCTGGGCTGGACGCGTTTCAGTGCCTCGCGGAAATCGTCCTTCTCGACGACGAGGTTTTCCAGCACTTCGGGCGGAATCGTGCGGGCGTCGAAGTCCAGCTTCGGCATGATCCGCCGGACTGCCTCGATCGCCGCTTCGCGCGCCAGCGCGGCAAGGTCCGCGCCGACAAAGCCGTGGGTGGTGCGCGACAGTTCGCCCAGGTCCACCCCTTCGCCCAGCGGCATGCCGCGGGTGTGGATGCCGAGGATTTCGCGCCGGCCGCGTTCATCGGGCACGCCGATGATGATCTCACGGTCGAACCGGCCCGGCCGCCGCAACGCCTCGTCAATCGCATCGGGGCGGTTGGTGGCGGCGATGACCACGATGTTGGCCCGGCTTTGCAGCCCGTCCATCAGTGTCAGCAACTGGGCGACCAGCCGCTTTTCCGCTTCGCCGGAGACATTCTGCCGCTTCGGCGCGATCGAATCGATCTCGTCGATGAAGATGATTGCCGGCTGGCTGCGTTCAGCCTCCTCGAACACCTCGCGCAGGCGCCGTTCGCTTTCGCCATAGGCGCTGCCCATGATTTCCGGGCCGTTGATGGTGAAGAAGGTGGCATCGCTTTCGCTGGCCACGGCCTGCGCCAGCCGGGTCTTGCCGGTCCCTGGCGGGCCATGCAGCAGCACCCCCTTGGGCGGATCCACGCCCAGCCGGGTGAACAGTTCCGGGTACCGCAGCGGCAGTTCCACCATCTCGCGCAAGGCCTTGATGGTATCGTCCATCCCGCCGACGTCGTCGTAATTGATGATGCCGCGGCCATCGCGCGGTTCCTCGAACTCGGCGCGCAGCTCCACTTCGGTATTCTCGTCAATATGGACGAGACCCTTGGGGCTGGTGGAGATCACCTGCAGGCGAATTTCGGTCAGGGCATAGGCCGGGGCATTGAACATCCGCCGCACTTCGGGCGGAACGTCCTGCACCGGTTGCTGGCCATGGGTGGCGACCAGGTCGCCCGCCGTCATCGGCCGTTTGAAGAACACCCGCTTCAGCGCCTCAGTTGGCCCCTGCAGGCGCATTTCGCGCTGCGCCGGTGCAAACACCACGCGGGTGGCGGGGCGGGATTCCGCGCGGCGCACTTTCACGTGTTCGCCGGATGATGTCTGGGCATTGGCGCGCTGCAGGCCGTCCAGGCGCACGACGGACAGCCCTTCGTCCTCGTCATGGCTGGGGAAAGCCAGGGCAGCGGTGATCCGCTTGCCTTCGATTTCCACCACGTCGCCTTCGGTGATGCCCAGCGCCTGGAAGGCAGTACGCGGCAACCGGGCGATGCCCCGGCCGCTTTCTTCCTGCCGCGCGGCGGCCACTTGCAGCCGGACCGTGCCTTCTTCGACCTTCGCTGCGTCCGCATCCGCCA
>JBARAF010000464.1:0-6570 GCA_049791695.1 Croceibacterium sp. | reverse complement strand
CAGCACTTCCAGGTCGGGCACGTCGTCCAGCAGTTCCAGCGCTACGGTGCCCTGCCCGGCGGCAACATCGCGATCGTCGAACGGGTGGACAAACGTCAGCCCCAGTTCCTTTTCCAGCAGCCGCGCGTGGGCATAGGCTTCGTCGAAGCTTTCCCCTTCCAGCACAACCTTGCCGCCAACACTTTGCGTCTGCATCACTTTAACGGTCGGCGTTGTGCGCGGCATGACGATGGTCACCGGCACGCCCAGCCGGGTGCCATGATAGGAAAGGCCCTGCGAATGGTTGCCGGCACTGGCAGCAATCACGCCCTTGGCTCGCTGCGTTTCGTCCATCAGCAGCAGCGCGTTCAGCGCACCGCGTTCCTTGTAGGCGGCGGTAAATTGCAGGTTTTCGAACTTCAGCCACACGTCGGCACCGGTAATGCGCGACAGCGTCTTGCTCTGCAGCGTGGGGGTGCGCACCACCGCTCCTTCGATCCGCTGCGCAGCAGCGCGGACATCGGCGATGGTCAATTGGGTGTCGAACGGGGTTGTATCGGTCATAGGCCAGTGGCCGTAACCGAAAACGTCCCGCCGATCAAAGGCTGCCACCATTCATCGCAGGCACGATTGCTTTGCGGCGGTGAAGGCGGCACTTGGGATGGATGAACACTGCACATAATGTCGCCTTTCTCGGCCTGGGCGTAATGGGCGCCCCGATGGCCGGTCACCTCGCCCGCAAGGGTTTTGCCGTCACCGTCTGGAACCGCACCCCCGCCCGCGCCGAAGCGCTGCGCGATCGGCTGGCGGCTGAAGGGCTGACGATCACCGTGGCGGCCACCGTTGCCCAAGCCGCGCGGGCCCAGGATGTGGTGCTGACTTGCGTCGGCAATGACGATGACCTGGCGCAAGTGGTGCTGGGCGAAGCTGGCGCGCTGGCGGCGATGACGCCGGGTGCCCTGTTCGTGGATCACACCACCGTTTCCCCCGCCATTGCCCGCCGGATTGCCGATGCCGCCAGCGAACGCGGCCTGATCGCGCTCGATGCGCCTGTCTCCGGCGGGCAGGCGGGGGCGGAAAACGGCAAGCTGGCCATCATGTGCGGTGGCAGTGATGCGGCCATGGACCGTGCCCGGCCGGTGCTGGAAGCCTATGCCGCGCGGATCGTCCATGTTGGCGATGCCGGGGCCGGACAGGCGACCAAGGCGGTCAACCAGATCTGCATCGCCGGGACACTGGCCGGCCTGTCAGAAGCAGTCCGCTTTGCCCAGGGGGCCGGGCTGGACATGGACAAGGTGCTGTCCGCCGTTTCCGGCGGGGCGGCGCAAAGCTGGCAGATGGAAAACCGCTGGCCCACCATGGCGGCGGGTGAATTCGATTTCGGGTTCGCGGTCGACTGGATGCGCAAGGATCTTGCCATCGCCCTGGCCGAAGGCAAGGCGCAAGGCCTGCCGATGCCGGTGACGGCGCTGGTCGATCAGTTCTATGCCGCGGTCCAGGCGCAAGGCGGCGGACGGCAGGATACCAGCGCGCTGGTGCGCCACTTGCCGGAAGCCAAGCAGTGAAGCGCTTACTGCTGGCCGCCGCCGCGCTGGTGTTGCCCGCCCCGGCGCTGGCAGACACCCTGGTGGACAACATCAACGGCATCTCCATTGACCGCCAGGGGACCATCACCCGCTTTGCGGCGATGCTGATCGACGGCCAGGGGCGCATTGCCCAGGTGTTGAAGCGCGGGGAAAAACCCACCGTGCGGCCCGATTTCCTCGAAGATGGCCATGGCCGCACCGTAGTGCCCGGCTTTGTCGACGCCCATGTCCACGTGATGGGTCTGGGCCTGGCGCAAATGACGCTGGACCTTTCCGGCACACGGTCGCTGGACGAGGCCTTGGCCAGGATCGCCGCCCATGCGGCCGAAAACCCCGGCCTGCCGTGGATCATCGGGCGCGGCTGGAACCAGGAGGCCTGGAGCCTCGGCCGATATCCCACCGCTGCTGAACTGGACGCGGTGGTGGGTGACCGGCCGGTCTGGCTGGAACGGGTCGATGGCCATGCCGGCTGGGCCAACAGCAAGGCACTGGCCGCTGCCAATGTGACGGACAAGACCGCCGATCCCGCAGGTGGGCGGATTGAACGGCAAGGCGCGACCCGCAGGCCCGCGGGTGTGCTGATCGACGGGGCCATGGTGCTGGTCGCCGGCAAGGTGCCGCCACCGCGCGCGCAGGATCGTGACCTGGCCCTGCACGAAGCACAGGAACTGCTGGTCAAACACGGCATCACCGCCGTGGCCGACATGGGCAGCAGCATCGAAGACTGGATGACCTTCCGCCGTGCGGGCGATGCCGGTCGCCTGCGCATCCGGATCATGGCCTATGCCGACAGCGTCCCCACCATGCTGCTGGTTGGCGGCACCGGCCCGACGCAATGGCTGTACGAAGATCGGCTGCGGCTGAACGGGGTGAAGCTCTACCTCGACGGCGCGCTCGGCTCGCGCGGGGCCTGGCTGAAGGCGCCCTATTCCGATGATGCCCGGAACACCGGCCTGCCGGTGATGAACGGCACCCAGCTGCGCAACCTGATGAGCCGCGCGGCGATGGATGATTTCCAGGTCGCGATTCATGCCATCGGCGATGCGGCCAATGCCGAGGTGCTGGGCGCGGTGGAGGAAATGGCTGCCGAATATACCGGCGACCGGCGCTGGCGCATCGAACACGCGCAAGTGATTGACCCGGCAGACATTGCCCGGTTCGGCCGCAACGGCATCGTCGCTTCGATGCAGCCGGTCCACCAGACCTCTGACCGGCTGATGGCAGAGGCACGTCTGGGGCCTGCACGGCTGGCCGGGGCTTACGCCTGGCGTTCGATCCACGCCGCCGGGGCACCGCTGGTCTTCGGATCCGACGCACCGGTCGAAACACCCGATCCCCTGGCCGCCATCGCCACCGCGATGAGCCGCGAAGACGCGCAGGGTCAGCCATTCGGTGGCTGGCAGGTGCAGGAAACGGTGCCGTTTGAACAGGCGCTGTCAGCCCACACCGCCGTGGCCGCCTGGGCCGGGTTTGGCGAAGGACGGTTCGGCCGCCTCGCCGCTGGGGAACGGGCCGATTTCGTGGTGCTGGATCGCGACCCAACCCTCGCAAATCCGGCGGAAATCCGCCAGATTCAGGTGCTGGAAACGTGGATTGGCGGGCAGCGGGTGTTCAGCCATTTGCCCGTACCAACTGGCCGTGACAGGCAGGGTGAACCCCGCGCCGATCCGGCATTTGGTCGGTAGTTCCGACTATTGCCATTACCAACTGGAATAGGTAGGACCCCGCGCAGTACCTTGCCCGTTGTCGCTCTTTTGCGTCGCACAACTAGGTTGGGGATGCGAATGTCTTTGTTTTTTCGCATTTCCTCTTGAAAGCGGGGTACTGACGCAAATGAGGGGAATACAATGAAACTCGCACAAGTCCTGGCAGCAACTGCTGCTCTCGGCCTGGTTTGCGCTCCGGTTGCAGCTTCGGCTGCTGCTGCGGACCGTACTGCCAGCCCGGCAAAGGGCGAACAGCTGGCCGGTTTTCCGATCTGGCTGATTCTGCTCGGCCTCGCCATTCCGGCTGCGCTGATCTTCGGTCTCGACGGCGAAGACGACACTCTGCCGCACAGCCCGTAATCGGCTCACGAATTTCAGGGGGCGGTCATCTGCGCCCGTCCCCGCAGGATCAGGCCGTCGACCCCGTGTCGGCGGCCTTTTCATTGTCAGAATCCGCTTCTGCGGTCTCATCTTCATCGGCAGGTTTTCTCCGCCCGCCCAGCTTCATGAACAGCAGGGTGCCTTCGAACAGCAGCAGCAGCGGCACTGCCAACATCAACTGGCTGACCACATCCGGCGGAGTGGCCACGGCAGCCACGATGAAGATCGCCACGATGGCATAACGCCGCGCACCGGTGAGCTGCTCATAGGTAACCAGCCCGGCCCGTTCCAGCAGCAGCATCAGCACCGGCAGCAGGAAGCTGGCCCCGAACGCGAAGATGAAGCGCATCACCAGGTCGAGGTATTCGCCCATCGCCGGAAGGGCTTCCTGCGGGATTCCCCCGACATTGCCCTGGAAGCCGAGGAACCAGGTGAACGCCGTCGGCATGACCACGAAATAAGCAAGGCTCGCCCCCATTCCGAACAGTACCGGGGTGGCGATCAGGAACGGCAGGAAAGCCTTCTTTTCCTTCGCATAGAGCCCCGGGGCGATAAATGCCCACAGCTGGTTGGCGATGATCGGGAAACTGATGAAGAATGCCGCGAACAGCGCCACCTTCACTTCCACGAAGAAGGCTTCGTACAGCTTGGTATAAACCAGCCTGCCCTGCCCCGGCGGAAATGCTTCCGCCAGCGGGTGGACCAGGATGGCGAAGATATCCGCCGCGAAATAGAGACAGACCGCGAAGGCTACCGCCAGCGCCATGATCGCCCGCAGCAGGCGGCGGCGCAGCTCGATCAGGTGATCCAGCAGCGGAGCCTGCGTTTCGTCGATATCCTTGATGCCCAAAACCATGTCAGGCCTGCCCTTCCGGCTTGGCCGTCTGCGGGGGCAGATGTTCGGCATCGATATAGGGGTTGGTGGGATCTTCGGGGATCAGGTTGGCCGGATCACCTGGCGCTGGTTCCGCGCGGGCTTCGGCAGAAGCGGCGGCGGGCGGAGGCACGGCGGGCCAAGCGCCGGTCTGCTCCGCTTCGGGCGGGCCGCCCTGCGGATGTTCGCGCATGATCCGTTCGTTCTGTTCGCGCCACTTCTTTTCCATTTCCTCCATTTCGGCTTCGCGCACCATGGCGTCGAAGCCGGAGCGGAAATGGGCGGACATGCGGCGCATCTTGCCGATCCAGCGCCCCGCAGTGCGCAGCGCCAGGGGCAGGTCCTTGGGACCGATCACGATCACGGCGACGATCACGATCAGCAGCAGTTCGCTGGGGCCGACATCGAGCATGGAATCAGGTCCTCAGCGGTTCGGCAGGCTGGCGAACTGGGGCATCAGGCAGAATGCGGCGGTCACGGCTCTCTCCAGCAATCGCGCGCTACCTAGGCGCTATCCGCAGCCATTTCCAGCGCGATTGGAGCGCGCGCAAACGAGCGCGCCGTTGCAGGGCCGTTGCAGGAAAGTCGCATCAAATCTCGTCGTCATCTGCGGCGGGTTGGTCCGGTTCATCAGGCTCGCCGAAATCCATCGCTTCCATCGCCTCGTCCACCGGGTCGAGCAGGCCCGCAGCCTTGAGATCATCGATTCCCGGCAGGTCGCGGCGGCTGGCGAGGCCGAAGTGGGTGAGGAAATCGGGTGTCGTGGCAAAGATTGCCGGGCGTCCCGGCACTTCGCGCCGTCCGGCGATGCGTACCCAGCCCGCTTCCATCAGCACGTCCAGCGTGCCCCTGGCCGTCTGCACCCCGCGAATGGCTTCGATCTCCGCCCGGCTGACCGGTTCATGATAGGCGATGATCGCCAGCACCTCGGTCGCCGCGCGGCTCAGGCGGCGGAGCTGTTCCTTTTCCCGCCGCAGCAGGTGCGCCAGGTCAGGCGCGGTCAGGAACTGCCAGCGCTTGCCGCGTGCGAGCAGCTGCACCCCGCGGACCCGGTAATGCGCCTCCAGCTCTGCCAGCGCCCCGCGCACATCGGCTCCGCCCAGATGGGCCGAAAGCGCCTCTGCCGTCAGCGGTTGTTCCGCCGCGAACAGCGTGGCTTCCACCGCGCGCACCAGATCGTCAGGCGCATCTCCGGTCATGTTTGCACCCGGCGCAAGTGCAGCGGGCCGAAGATCTGGTCCTGCCGCAGTTCGGCCTTGCCCAGCCGTGCCAGTTCCAGCGCCGCCACGAAACTGCTGGCAAGCGCGGACCGGCGCAGGCGCGGTTCGGCCCAGTCTGAAGTGGTGGGCGCGGGGAGGAAATCGCGCAATTCAATCCAGTCCAGCCGCACGCCGAGCATGGCGGAAACCCGGTCGAGCGCGGAAGCAAGCGTCATCACCGGCCGTTCGCGGACCATGTGGACCACCGGTTGGGTGCGCACCTTGACCTGGCCATAGGCGGAGATCAGGTCAAACCAGTCGCACTGCCACTGGTTGCGCCGGTCGATCCGCAACCCTTCGGGCAGCCCGTGGACAAAGACATCGCGGCCCACGCGGTCGCGCGCCAGCAACCGCGCCGCCGCCTCGCGCATGGCCGCCAGCCGCGCCAGCCGCAGTTGCAGCCGCATGGCCAGCTCTTCAGGAGAAGGATCGGCCTGTTCATCCTTCGGCAGCAGCAGCGCCGATTTGAGGTAAGCGAGCCAGGCGGCCATCACCAGGTAATCGGCGGCCACTTCCAGCTTCAGCGCCTCGGCCTGTTCGATGAAAGTCAGGTACTGGTCCACTAGGGCCAGGATCGAAATCTGCCGCAAGTCGACCTTCTGCCGCCGGGCAAGGTCCAGCAACAGGTCGAGCGGCCCTTCCCACCCATCGAGTTCGAGATAAAGCGCGTCGTCCTGCGCCGATGGGGCCAGCGGCTCCGGATCGGCAAACAGGCTGTCCTGCTCCATCAGGCGCGGGCCCCTGCCGTCACGGGCGCCAGCAGGTCATCCCGCTGGGCAATCAGG
>JBARAF010000463.1:0-2197 GCA_049791695.1 Croceibacterium sp. | reverse complement strand
CCTGATTGGCCAGCGCGTGGCTGGCGGCCGGCGGGGCACAGCGCACCAGCAGGGCCATGGTCAGGTCCAGCCCGTCATGGATCTGGTTACGCAATTCATAGCTGACGCGGCCGGTGGCCACTTCTTCTTCCAGCCCGGGAGCGGCTTCCTTGGCGAAATCGGCGCAGTGCGGGCAGGTGTGGCTGGCGTATTCCATCAGCTTGAGCGGTGCATCGGGGTTGCCGACCAGGATGCCGCCTTCCGGCGTTTCGCTGGCGACTTCGTTCCAGTTCTGCCCGGCGGGGGCGGGAATGGCAGCGATCGCGTCACCCTTGGGCGCGCCAGTGGCATCGTCGGACGAACCGCAGGCGGCCAGCGCCAGCGGCAGGGCGATGGAGGCGAGAAGCGGGCGGATAAGGCGGTTGCTGGTCATGTCGGTCCGTTCGTCTGAGGTGGTGAGACTATGTCAGGGGTTCAAAGGCGGGAAGCGCGGCAGCAGTCTATCCACAGACCTGCCCACCGCGCTATCCCCAAATGGGTCAGAACCGGGCCCCAATCGGGTCAGAACCGGGCCCGCAGCTGCGGTTCCAGCGCAGCCCAGCTGTGGGTGCCGGTCAGCACCACGCCGTTGATGGCGAATGCGGGGGTGCCGCCAATGCCGGGCTTCTTCCATTCGCGGGTGGCGATTTCAGACAGCTTGGTGGCCATCGCTTCGTCCGCCAGGCAGCGGTCAGCCACCGGGCGGGTGTATCCGCGCCGTTCCATGATGGCGTAAAAACCAAGGTCGCTGGCAATCGCGCGGCGGCGGGCGGCGTTGGGGCCGTTGGACCAACGCTTGGTCTGCGCTTCGGTCGCATTGGCCATTTTCGGCAGCCAGGTGGCCTGTGAGAGCATGAAGGCGGTGTGATTCTGCGGGAACTTGGCCGGTGCGCCGCAATTGGCCAGCAGCGCGGCGGTCAGGTCCACCGGATCACGCAGCAGGTGGCGCACTTCCAGGCTCAGCTTGCCGGGGGCGATATAGACGAGCTTGATCGGCTGCTCCCCCTCACGGGCAAATTCGGCGCAGTGGGTGCAGGTGTAGCTGATATATTCGGTCAGCTTGACCTCGGCCGCCGGGTTGCCGATCACATGGCCGCCGTCGTTCACGGTCACGGTGGCAAGCCAGTTGGGCGCCGCGCCCATGGTCAGCAGCCCACCCAATGCCAGTGCGGCCGCTGCCGCCAGTGACTTTACCCTCATTGCCCCTCTTCCTTGTTGCCCAGGCTGCGCGCCAGTGATTCGAGCACGGCCCGCAGTTCGGGATCGCCGATATCGCGCAAGGAATCGCCCAATTCCATCGGAATTGGCTTGAGCGAAGGCGGCGCAGTGCGCTGCATGGTGTCTTTTGGCGGCTGAACCGCGCCTTGACGCAGCTTGACCCGCACCACGGCCTTGTAACCGAAGAAGCGGTTCACCCGGTCCATGATTTCCGGGATCACGTGCTGGATCAGCGGCGCATGGGCCGGCAGCACCACCAATTGCATGATCCCATCGGTCTTTTCGCCGGGTGGGAAGCGGATCGATTCCGGGCTGCATACCCGGGCGTGGCGTTCGCCGACGATTTCCGGCCAGCGGGTGACGACTGATGACTGGACGAAGCCGAACCGGCGGAAGGCGGTGCGGCCGATTTGCGGCACCAGGTCCGCCACCGCGCGCGCCGGGCCGCCACGCGGGCGTTCATAAGGCTTGGCCGGGGCCTTGGCGCTCTTGCCTGCCTTGGTTGCCGGTTTGGGAGGATCGCCGCGTTCCATGTTGGCCACGCCCATGCCATAGCCACCGCATGGTGGATAGGGTCGCTGCCCGATTGCTCGACTGGTACGATATGCATGCCCGGGACTTGCCCTGGCGTGCGCCCCCCGGCTCGCCTGCACCTGATCCGTACCGGGTGTGGCTGTCCGAAGTGATGCTGCAACAGACCACGGTCGCCGCCGTAATCCCCTATTTCGCCAAGTTCACCACGCAATGGCCGACGGTTCAGGCGCTGGCCGCCGCGCCGGAGGCGGAGGTGATGGCTGCCTGGGCGGGCCTTGGCTATTATTCCCGTGCCCGCAATCTCGTCGCCGCAGCGCGGGCCGTGGCGGAGCGCGGCGGCTTTCCGGATACGGAGGAGGGGCTGCGCCAGTTGCCGGGGCTGGGCGCCTATACTGCAGCTGCCGTCGCGGCGATTGCCTTTGGCCAG
>JBARAF010000462.1:0-6672 GCA_049791695.1 Croceibacterium sp. | reverse complement strand
CGTTCGATCCGGGCGAGGGCCTGGCGCACGTCCGTATTGGCGGCCAGCGCATCGGCCACCAGGCCATCCAGCACCGGATCGTCATACAGCCGCCACCAGTCTGCCGGCAGCGGGCTGGCGGTGACGGGCGGGGCTCCCACGGCAAGAAACGGGCCGGACGACGCGGGGCGGGGGGACGACTGCGCGTAGTCCGGCCCTACCGCGCACCCCGAAAGGGCGAGCGCGGAAAGGCTGGTGAGGAAAAGCGAACGAAGGGTCATTCCGGCACCTATTCGGCAGGAGTGGACAAGGGATCGGCAGCGTTCTGGCGGCGACCGGCGCGAAGGGCGTCAATCCGGTCACCCAGACTGCGGCAAACGACGTAGAACGTGGGGGTGAACAGCAGGCCGAAACCAGTCACGCCGAGCATCCCGAAGCAGACCGCCGTGCCCAATGCCTGGCGCAGTTCCGCCCCGGCACCGGTTGCAATCACCAGCGGCACGGAGCCGAGGATGAAGGCAAAGCTGGTCATCAGGATCGGCCGCAGGCGGGTGCGGGCGGCCTGAACGGCGGCTTCCACCGGGGTCAGGCCGTGCAGCTGTTCCCCTTGGCGGGCGAATTCCACGATCAGGATCGCATTCTTCGCCGCCAGCGCGATCAGCACCACGAGCCCGATCTGGGTCAGGACGTTGTTGTCCATCCCCCGCAGGTTGATGCCGATCATCGCGGCGAGCAGGCACATCGGCACGATCAGGATGATCGCCAGCGGCATGACCAGGCTTTCATACTGCGCGGCAAGCACCAGGAACACCAGCAGCACCGCCAGGGCAAAGACCAGCACCGCGGTATTGCCGGCAGTGGCCTGCTGATAGGCGATGCCGGTCCATTCGGTGTCGTATCCGCGGGCCAGTGCCTCGCTGGCGACCTTTTCCATCGTCATCAGCGACTGGCCGCTGGAATAACCCGGCGCGGTATCGCCATCCACCGCGACGGCGGGGGAAAGGTTGTAGCGGGTGACGCGGTACGGCCCGGTGGTGTCGCTGAGGTTGGCGACCGAACCGATCGGCACCATCGAACCGTTGTCTGAGCGGGTATAGAGGTTGGCGATGTCTTCCGGGCTGTCACGGAACGGCGCATCGGCTTGCGCCGTGACGCGATAAGTGCGGCCCAGCAGGTTGAAATCGTTGACGAAAGCCGACCCCAGATAGACCTGCAGGGTTTCGAACACCCGCGCCGGCGGCACGCCCAGCATCTGCGCCTTGTTGCGGTCGATATCGGCCTTCACCCGCGGGGTGCCAGTATCGAAGAAGGTATAGACCCCGGCCATGCCCGGCTGCTGGTTGGCCTTGGCGATCACCGCGTTGGTCGCATCCTGCAGCGCCTTGTAGCCCTGGCCGTTCTTGTCTTCGATCATCATGCGGAAACCGCCGGCGGAACCGATGCCGCGAATGACCGGCGGCTTGACGATCATCAGGCGCGCTTCGTTGATGTCGGCGGTGGCTTTCTGCGCTTCGGCGATCAGGGCGTCGATGGTCTGGCCCTTGGCCGCGCGGTCCTCGAAATCGTCGAGCACCCAGTAAGCGGCGGCAGCACTGGCGGACTGGGTTTCGGACGTGCCGTCGAAGCCCGACAGCATGACCGTACCCTTGACCCCGTCGATTGGCAGCATCCGCGCCGCGACCTTCTTCATCACCGCATCGGTGCGCGCCGTGGCGGAACCGGGCGGCAGCTGGATCACGGTCAGGAAGTAACCCTGGTCCTGCTGCGGCACGAAGCCGGTCGGGGTGTACCACAGGGCCGCACCGGTCAGGGCGATCAGCCCGGCATAGGCGGTCATCATCCGGCGCGGCTTGATCACCGCGCGCGCGGTCCAGTCGGCGTAGTAATCGCTGAAGCGATCGAACACGCGGTTGAAGGCATTGCCGGCCCGCTCGGCCAGCTGGCGCCAGTAAGCACCTGCCGGAGCCGGCTGATGCGGCCGCAGCAGCAGGGCCGACAGGGCGGGCGACAAGGTGAGAGAGACAACCAGCGAGATGACCGTGGCGGCAGAGATGGTCACCGCAAACTGTTGGTAAAATGCGCCGGACAGGCCGCCGATGAACAGCGTCGGCACGAACACCGCGCATAAAACCAGCACGATTGCCACCAGCGCGCCGCCAACCTCGTCCATCGAGGTGCGCGCGGCCTGCAGCGGGGTCATGCCTTCGTGCAGGTTGCGCTCGACATTTTCGACCACGACGATCGCGTCATCGACCACGATGCCGATGGCCAGCACCAGGCCGAACAGCGAGAGGTTGTTGAGGGAGTAGCCCAGCATTGCCAGCACCGCGAAAGTGCCGATCAGCGATACCGGGATCGCCAGCACGGGGATCAGCGACGCGCGCAGCTTCTGCAGGAAGGCGACGATCACCAGCACCACCAGCACCACGGCTTCCAGCAGGGTGCTGACCACGGCATCGACGGATTGCTGGATGAATTCGGTGGGGTTGTAGACGATGCGATATTCCAGCCCGGCGGGGAAATCGGCCGACATTTCCTCCATCGCCGCCTGCACCGCTTCGGCAGAGGCGAGCGCGTTGGAGCCGGGTTCCTGGAGTACGGGGATGATCACGCTGTCGCGTTCGTCGAGATAGGCAGAGGTGCCATAATCCTGCGCACCGATTTCCACCCGCGCCACATCGCGCACGCGGACCTGGCGCCCTTCGGCATCGGTGCGGATCACGACATCGCCAAACTGGCTGGGATCAGTGAAGCGGCCCTGCGTTTCCACGTTCAGCTGGAAGGCGCTGCCGGGGCTCGGCGGCTGGCCCAGCGTCCCGGCGGCGACCTGCACGTTCTGTGCGCGCAGCGCGGCCACGATTTCACCCGCAGTCAGGTTGAGCGCGGCGGCACGGCCGGGATCGATCCATACCCGCATGGCCAGTTCGCGGCTGCCGAACAGCTGCACGTCGCCCACGCCCTCGATCCGCGCCAGCCGGTCCTTGATCCGGGTCTGGGCGTAGTTGGAGATATATTCGCGGCTGAGCGTGTTGTCCGGGCTGATCAGGTTGACCACCAGCAGGAAGTCCGGGGTGGTCTTGCGGGTAACGATGCCGAGGCGCTGGACTTCTTCCGGCAGGCGCGGTTCGGCAATTGCCACGCGGTTTTGCACCAGCACCTGCGCTTCATCCAGGTCAGTGCCCTGTTCGAAGGTGACGGTGATCGTCACCCGTCCGTCGCCGGTCGACTGGCTGGACAGGTACAGCATCCCGTCCACGCCGTTGATTTCCTGCTCGATCGGGTTGGCGACGGTGTCAGCCACCGTTTCGGCCGAGGCACCGGGGTACGCGGCCGTGGCCGTGACGGTCGGCGGCACGACTTCCGGGTACTGCGACACAGGCAGGAAGAAATACGAGATCGCGCCGATGAGCGTGATGATGACGGCGATCACACCGGCCAGGATCGGGCGGTCAATGAACAGACGGGACAGGCGCATGGCGGCCTCCGGAAATCGGATGAAAAGGGGTATTCAGCGTTGGCGGCGGGAAAGGCTCAGCCGGTGGGCCGCTTGGCCTCTCGCTCGCCGTCACGGGTTGCGACTGCCGGTGCAGGCGCCGGTGCGTCGATGCGGCCACGGCGAGCGGTCACTTTCGTGCCGGGGATCGCCATCTGCACGCCTTCGATCACCACCCGGTCCCCCGCTGCCAGCCCGCCGCGGATCACGCGCAGGCCGCCATCGATCACCGGGCCAAGGTTTACTTCCTTGGCCGACACGGTGCCGTCCTTGGCCACGACCAGCAGCAGCTTGCGCGTCTGGTCGGTCTGCACGGCGGTATCGGGTACCAGCAGAACCTTCTCCGTCCCACCGGTCGCCAGGCGCATATTGCCGAACATGCCGGGCGTCAGGAACTGGTCGGAATTGCGGACTACGGCGCGAGCGCGGATCGTGCCGGAATTGGCGTCCAGCCCGTTGTCGGTGAAGTCCAACTGGCCGGAACGCGACCAAGTGGTTTCATCCTGCAGGCGGATCTGCACTTCGGCGCCCTTGGCCAGGCCCTGGCGGCGCGCCTTCAGGAACAGGCTTTCTGACCCGTCGAAGGTGAAATAGAGCGGATCGGCGGCGACGATAGTCGTCAGCAGCGTGGCTGCCGGGCCATCGCCCGCGGCCACCAGATTGCCGGGATCAACCCGGCGGTCGGAAATGCGCCCGCTGATCGGGGCGCGGACAGTGGTGAATTCAACATCGAGGGCGCGGGTGCTGACGCGGGCCTGGGCTGCGGCCAACGCGGCATTGGCGGCGTTGACCCGGGCGCGCAAGGCGTCGACCTCGCTCTTGGCCACGGCATCTTCCGCTACCAGCCGTAAGGCGCGGTCCAGTTCGCTGCGGGCCAGCGCCAGGTCGCTGCGGGCCGTGGCGACACCGGCCTGCGCTTCGGCCAGCACGGCGCGATAGGGGCGCGGGTCGATGGTGAACAGCGGTTGGCCCTGACGCACGATCT
This sequence comes from Croceibacterium sp., assembly GCA_049791695.1. Taxonomy (GTDB): domain Bacteria; phylum Pseudomonadota; class Alphaproteobacteria; order Sphingomonadales; family Sphingomonadaceae; genus Croceibacterium_C. The sequence continues at coordinate 2,215 of JBARAF010000462.1, read as the reverse complement.
GCCCGTCGGTGAAGTGGACTGCGGTCACCTGGCCGGAAATGCGCGGGCGCAGTTCCACGCTGCGGCTGGCTTCGAACCGGCCGATGAATTCGTCCCACTGGGTCACTTCGCGTTGCAGCGGGGTGGCTACCATCACCACCGGCGGGGGCGGAGCGGCTGCAGGGGCCGACTGACCGCGCAGAAGGAACCATGCCAGAGCCACGGCACCGAGCAGGGCCACCAGCCACAGCGCCGGGCCCATGCGCCGTTCGCGCGAGGTTTCCGGCCGGTGCTCGTCTTCCAGCAGGTTCAGCTGGTCAACATCGATCGGGGTCAGGTCATTCATCGGGCGGTCCTCGATCCGGCGGGATGCCCCGCCGCTGAAACTGGGCGCAGCTTTCCTGGCCGGAAAGCGCGGTGCTTTCCGGAGGGGCTGCTCGATCAACCACGGTGCCGGCACGGGCCGGTAACATCAGGCTGCGGACGTGGCAGCGCACCACGCGAAAGGCCCTGTGGGCCCGCCGCGCTGCTCTGCAACGTTCTGTACCGATAAGTATGTAATCTGGCGTTCAGGTCAAGCGCTAATTCTGTACCGCTCGATATTCTTTTTTGCAGTGCAGCGCAATTTGCTTGTTCGCAAAAGCGTCAGCGGCTCGGCCAGGTGGCCAGTGCCGCGGCTGCAACCTGTTCAAGTTCCTCGCGATTTGCCCCTGCGCTGGCCTGTACGGCGATCCCCTGCAGGATTACGGTCAGGAAGTTGGTCATGGCTTCGGCCGATGCCGGAATGGTGAAATCGCCATCATCGATTGCCCGCTGGAATCGCGCCACGATCGCCGCACGGGCCGATTCAGCGCGGTTGCGGATGTCTTGCCGGATCGGCGAATCCGCGCTGCCGCACATCACGGAAGCCATTACGCCCAGGCAACCGGGGCATTCGCTGGTGGTGTTAGCAATCGTCCCTTCCAGCATCCGCTGGACCACGCCGCGCATGGTCGGCGCGTCGAGGGCCTTGCCGACATAGGCCAGCTTTTCCCGCTCGTAGAGGTCGAGCGCGTGCTTGAAGAGCGCTTCCTTGTTGCCGAACGCGGCATAGAGGCTGGGGCGGGTGATGCCCATCGCTTCCGTCAGGTCGGTCAGGGAAGCGCCATCATAGCCCTTTTCCCAGAACACGCGGAGCGCAGCGGCCAGAGCCACTTCACAATCGAATTCGCGCGGACGTCCACGGATGGCGACGGATGTTTCCATATCAGGCGGTACATAATGCGCCGGGCCGGAAAAGCCAAGGATTGTTACACAGACCGCTGGCCGTGCCTTTTGGCGCACATTTTTCGGCCAACGCCTGAAGCTTCTTCTGAAAGAGCCGCCATCATCACAAGGTGTTATCGCAGGCGTGGCGCAGGGCCATGCCATGCGATACACCCGGCCAACCCGTTGGCGACCCTGGATGCAGGGCGCGCGGGACATTGAACTGCCGGGGAGACGATTCTTGAACATCCGCACCGCGATTGGGCTGTCCACCATTGCCGCAGTCGGCCTGACCAGCGCGGGATCCGCTGCCGGGGCCGGGACTTGTGACCGCATTTGCCTTGAGGCGATTGGCGACCAATATCGCGCGGCCTATCTGGCGCATGATCCGGCGCAGGCACCGATTTCGCGGCGAGTGCGGTTTGTTGAAAACAACGTCGAAATGCCATTTCCCGATGCCACCTGGGATACAGTCTCGCGCGAAGTGGGCACGCCGCTGACCCTGTCGGACCCGGTCAACGGGCAGGTCGGCATCTATACCGCGATCATGCAGAACGACACGCCCGGCTTCCTGTCGATCCGGCTGAAGGTCGAAGGCGGGCTGATTACCGAGATAGAACACATCATTTCCACCAAACGCAACCTGTCAGCCCCGCCGACGCCGATTGGCGATGTGGCAACGTTCCGCCATTCCCCGCATCTGGCGCAAGGCGTTCCCGCCGCGAAGTGCCGCCCGCGGGCGGAACTGGTGGGGCTGGCGGACGGGTACTTCGAAACGCTGGAAAACAACGACGGCACCATTCGCGGTACGCGCTTTTCCCCCACGGCCACCCGGCATGAAAACGGCATGGAATTTGCCGAGATCGAGAAGGGGTTCCTGTCCGGCCGCTACCTGTTCAACGAACGGGTTCGCGACCGGGACCATTTCCTGGTGGATGAATACCGCTGCATCGTGATGGCGCGCGGGTTCATCGATCACAAGGGCGTACTG
>JBARAF010000461.1:0-7077 GCA_049791695.1 Croceibacterium sp. | reverse complement strand
GGCTGCCGCCGCGCCAGGCACCAGCCTCGCGCCGCCCAGCCGAGCGGCCCTTCGGTGGAAATATGCACGGCATCGGGCGCAAAGTCCGCCAGCAACCGCCCCACCCGCCGCCGCCCGGCCAGCGCCAGGCGGATTTCCGGGTAAGTCGGGCAGGGCAGCGATCGGAAGCGGTCGGGCGAGAGTACCAGTACCTCGTGCCCCCGGCGGCGCAGTTCTTCCGTTACCGTGGTCAGCGTGCGCACCACGCCGTTGACCTGGGGCGTCCAGGCATCGGTGACCAGGGCAATGCGCACTGCCCGTCAGGCCGCAGCCGGCATTTCCAGCGGATAGGCGGCCGTGACGGCACGGGCGGCAGCGGCGGCTTCCCGCGCGGCAATCTCGTCCGCCCAGTGGAGGATTTCCATCCGCCCGTCGAAATGTTCGACCAGCGCGGTGCAACCTTCCACCCAGTCGCCGTCGTTGTAATATTCCACGCCGTCGAACGAGCGCATTTCGCCGGTGTGGATATGGCCGCAGACCACGCCATCGACCTTCCGCTGGGCTGCGGCGCGGGTCACCACCTCTTCAAACTTGTAAATGAACTCGACCGCGTTCTTGACCTTCTTCTTGGCCATCTTGCTGAGCGACCAGTACGGCAGGCCGAACCAGCGGCGCACCGCGTTGACCCGCTGGCTGATGCCCATCAGCAATTCGTAAGCCGCGTCGCCGACGAAGGCGAGCCAGCGGTGGGCCAGCATCACCCCGTCGAATTCATCGCCGTGCAGCACCAGCAAGCGGCGGCCATCGGCGGTTTCGTGGAAGGCGGCGCGGCGGATTTCGACCCCGCCGAAATTCAGCCCGGTGAACTGGCGCAACATTTCATCGTGGTTGCCGGGGATATAGACGATGCGGGTGCCGCGGCGGGCACGCTTGAGGATGCGCCAGACGATGTCGTTGTGGGCGGCGGGCCAGTAAAATTTCCGCTTCAGCCGCCAGCCGTCGATGATGTCACCGACCAGGTACATCGTTTCGGAATCGCAGCTGTCGAGGAAATCGATCAGCATTTCGGCATTGCAGCCCTTGGTGCCCAGATGGACGTCGCTGATCCAGATCGTGCGGTATTTGCGCCGTTCGATCTGCTCCGGTTCCGGAAAATACGGCTCCTGCGCCATATCGAAATGCGGGAACAGGCTGACTGTCCCGTTGTTGCCGATTTCGTTCTGCAGATAGCTGCCAAGCATGGCGCAATCCCCGCTTTCACTCGCCCCGATGGATCGGCTTATGACGCGGGTTTATGACAGGGGAGGCTCAGTTCGCGGACTGTTGTGCGACAGTGTGACAGGCGGGTTTCAATCCATCGCCACAAAGCCGGGGAGTTTGGCCACCCGTTTGAGCCAGGCGCAGACGTTGTGGCGATCTTCCAGCCGGAACCCGCCTGCTTCGGCCACATGGGTGTAGGCAAACAGGATGACGTCAGCCAGCGTGACGGTATCGCCCACCAGCCAGTCGCGCCCTTCCAGCTGCCGGTCCATCAGCGCCAGCGCATCTTCCCCGGCGATCCGTTTGGCCGGAATCTGCCCGCGCTGGAATTCCGACAGGTTCTTTTCGCCCACGAAATGCAGCCAGAACCGCAGCGTCGCCACGTTGGGTTCGTGGTTGTACTGTTCAAAGAACATCCACCGCAGCATGTCGGCCTGGTCGAACCGGTCCGCCGGGATCAGCGCGCTGCCATGGGCCAGGTACCAGCAGGCGGCGTTGCTTTCGGGCAGGAACCGGTCATCCACCTGCAACACCGGGATCCGGCCATTGGCATTCACCCGCAGCAGGAATTCCGGCTTGCGCGTGTCGCCGCGCATGATGTCGTACTTGCGCCGTTCCAGCGGCAGGCCAAGCAGCGCGGCGGTAAGGCGGATCTTGTAGCAATTCCCGCTGCGGGGATCTTCATGCAGTACCAGCCGTGCCATCGCCTGCTCCCCTTATCCGGCCACGATGTAGGGCTGTTCGCCCCGCCATGGTGAAACCATGTTGTACGGCACGGTGACGAACACCGCCTCCACCCCGGCGATCTTGCCGCCGACGATCTTGAACAGTTCCAGCAGCACGAAGCTGTGCGGGAAATGGAACAGCGAGGTGTGGTGGCTGCCATCGGTCCAGATGACGTCCATCACTTTGCCTGCATGGTCGATGAAGCCGGCCGCCAGCACGATGCCCTTTTCCTCGTCCACCAGCGGAAAGCGCCGGTCGCGCAGGCGGTCATCATAGATGTACTGCCCCAGCCGGAACTGATCCGCCGTGCCCATCCGCGCGATCGGGTAATCCTCGATTTCGGTATTGGTGGTTTGCAGGCCGTTTTCGATCCGGTCGCAATCGTCGGTGAATTCGGTGAACAGGGTGCCGTCGTTCAGCTGGATGGTGTCGAAATAACCATCGGCGATGGAAATCATCCGCGCCCGCGGCACCCGCTGGTCCACCGGCACGTCCGCCAGCATCAGCGGCCGCGGCACGGCGGCATCGTCGATATGGGGGAACGGGCCGAATTCCATCGCCCGGCAGACGATCGCTTCCACTTCCGCAATCCGCCCACCGATGACACCGAGGCGCAGGCCCATCACCGCCGGATGGCCGCGTTCCTCGATCACCCCGAACCAGCTGACCTGCCCGGTCTCCGGATCGCAGCACTTCAGGTCATAAGTGGAGCGGCGGGCGCTGATGGTGTTCCACAGCCCGTCGCCCAGGCGAATCTGGACGTTGTTTTCGGTGTAGGTGACCTGATCGGCCCAGGGCACGCTGGACGCATCCTTCGCCACCAGCGCATCAAGGTAAGCGTCAGCCAGCGCATAGAGTTGCGCCCGCGACAGCCCGTGCGGTGCCCTGGAATTCATGCCTTCGTCCCCCAAATTACGTCAATCGTTGGGGCGTACCTGCAGCACGATCTTGCCCATGTGGTCGCCCGCTTCCATTCGTGCCTGCGCTGCCCCCGCTTCGGCAAGCGGGAAAATGCGATCCATCGCCGGGCGAAGGCTGCCATCGGCCACCAGCGGCCATACGGTGCGTTCGATTTCGTCCGCCAGCAGCGCCTTGAACCCATCCGAACGGCCACGCATGGTGGAACCGGTGATGGTGTGGCGTTTCACCATCACCTTGGCCATGTTGATTTCGGCCCTTGCCCCGCCCAGCACGGCAATGGTCACCAGCCGGGCACCTTCGCCCATGCAATCGAGATTGCGCTGGGTGTAACTGCCCGCGACCATGTCCAGTACCAGGTCCACCCCGGCGCCATTGGTGATCGCCAGCACCTGTTCCACGAAATCGCCGGTGCGGTAATTGATCGCATGGTCCGCCCCGTGGGCCAGCGCGGCATCGCATTTGCCGTCACTGCCGCAGGTGACGATCACTGTCAGCCCGAACAGCCTGGCCAGGGCCACGGCCATGGTGCCTATGCCGCTGGTGCCGCCGTGGACCAGCAAGGTCTCCCCTTCTACCGCCCAGCCGCGTTCAAAGACGTTATGCCACACGGTGAACAGGGTTTCGGGCAAGGCCGCCGCTTCCGCCAGGGTCAGCCCCTGGGGCACCGGCAGGCAATGTTCGACGCGGGCCAGGCAATATTCGGCATAACCGCCGCCCGTCACCAGGGCGCAGACCGCACTGCCAAGAATTTCCGCCGCCACGCCATCACCCAGCGCCACCACGGTGCCGGAAACCTCCAGTCCGGGAATATCCGATGCACCCGGCGGCGGCGGGTACAGCCCCAGCCGCTGCAGCACGTCGGGCCGGTTGACCCCGGCATGGGCCACCTGGACCAGTACCTGGCCCGGCCCCGGCACGGGAACGTCGCGATCCTGCACCACCAGCACTTCGGGCCCACCGGGCCCCGCAATACCGATCACCTTCATCCGTTGCGGAATTGCCCCGGTCATTCGCCCCCCCTGAGGTCCTGAGGTTCAAGGCCTGATACCCTTGAACCTGATACCTTGACGTCACTGTGCAGACCTATCCGCCCATTTCGGTCACGACAAGCGATTGACAGCGCCGGGCGGGCATTAGATGCTGCACTGCAATGGAGGACGATCTTCCCCGCAGCCGTGGCGACGCGGCCAGCCTTCTGGCGAAAGAGGTGCTCGACACCTATTCGCAGGACGAACTGCTGGACCGTATCCTGCTGCTGGAAACGGAAGTGGCGCGGGTGAAGGAACACCATGCCCGCGCGGCAGAGCGGCGCAAGCTGGCCGATATGCTGTTCAAACCAAGGGACGATGGCTGATGGGGCCGGCATTGGCCCCCCACCCCCTTCCAGCGGCGCTTTTGCGCCCCATATACGCTTTGAACCACTGCGGCTGGTCCGTTGGGCACCTGTTAAGGGCGCTCCGCCTACATTCGCAAGACTTCGCTCCGCATACCCCTGCCCCCCACGGATAGACCGCCCATGCCCAGTTTCGCCCAGAACCTCGAAAAAACGCTGCACATCGCGCTTCAGCACGCGACGGACCGGACGCATGAATATGCGACGCTGGAACATCTGCTGCTGGCGCTGGTGGACGATGCCGACGCGGCCGAAGTGATGACCGCCTGCGGTGTCGACCTGGCCGAACTGGGCACGGTGGTGCGCCAGTACCTGGACCAGGAATACCAGAGCCTGAAGACGGAAGAAGCGGCTGATCCGCAGCCGACCGCCGGGTTCCAGCGGGTGATCCAGCGCGCCATCCTGCACGTCCAGTCCAGCGGGCGCGACACGGTGACCGGGGCCAACGTGCTGGTGGCGCTGTTCTCCGAACGCGACAGCTATGCCGTGTACTTCCTGCAGCAGCAGGACATGAGCCGGCTGGATGCGGTCAGCTTCATTTCCCACGGCATCGGCAAGGGTGGCCGCGCGCCGGACAGCCGCAGCCCGCAAGGCGCGGAAGAACCGGACACCAAGGCCGAAGAAAAGCAGGACAAGAACAAGAAGGATTCCGCGCTCGACCAGTTCTGCGTCAACCTCAACCAGAAGGCGCTGGACGGGCGGATCGATCCGCTGATCGGCCGCGGGCCGGAAGTGGACCGGACGATCCAGATCCTGTGCCGCCGGTCGAAGAACAACCCGCTGTACGTGGGCGATCCGGGCGTCGGCAAGACCGCCATTGCCGAAGGGCTGGCGCGCAAGATCGTCGAAGGCGACGTGCCCGAAGTGCTGCAGGATGCAGTGATCTATTCGCTCGACATGGGCGCTCTGCTGGCTGGCACCCGTTATCGCGGCGACTTCGAAGAACGGCTGAAGCAGGTCGTCAACGAACTGGAAAAGATGCCGGAAGCGGTGCTGTTCATCGATGAAATCCACACCGTGATTGGCGCAGGCGCCACCAGCGGCGGGGCGATGGATGCCAGCAACCTGCTGAAGCCGGCCCTGTCCAGCGGGACGATCCGCTGCATCGGCTCGACCACGTACAAGGAATTCCGCAACCATTTCGAAAAGGACCGCGCCCTGCTGCGCCGGTTCCAGAAGATCGACGTCAACGAACCCACTGTGGAAGACACGATCAAGATCCTGCGCGGCCTGCGCAGCGCGTTCGAGGAACACCACAAGGTCAAATACACGCCCGAAGCGATCAAGACCGCGGTGGAACTGTCGGCCCGTTACATCAATGACCGCAAGCTGCCCGACAAGGCAATCGACGTGATCGACGAAGTGGGCGCGATGCAGATGCTGCTGCCGCCGTCCAAGCGGAAGAAGAAGATCACCGCGCGCGAAATTGAACAGGTGATTGCCACCATGGCGCGGATTCCGCCGAAGTCGGTCAGCACCGATGACCGGACGGCGCTGGCCAACCTGGAACGCGACCTGAAGCGGGTGGTGTTCGGGCAGGACAATGCGATTGCCCAGCTGTCTACTGCGATGAAGCTGAGCCGCGCAGGCCTGCGCGATGCGGACAAGCCGATCGGCAGTTTCCTGTTTTCCGGCCCGACCGGCGTCGGCAAGACCGAAGTGGCGCGGCAGCTGGCCAGCATCATGGGCATCGAACTGAAGCGGTTCGACATGTCGGAATATATGGAACGCCATTCGGTCAGCCGGCTGATCGGCGCTCCTCCGGGCTATGTCGGCTATGACCAGGGCGGGCTGCTGACCGATGCGATCGACCAGCATCCGCATTGCGTGCTGCTGCTCGACGAAATCGAAAAGGCGCACCCGGACCTGTTCAACATCCTGTTGCAGGTGATGGATAACGGCCGCCTGACTGACCACCACGGCAAGACGGTCGATTTCCGCAATGTGGTGCTGATCATGACCACCAACGCCGGTGCCGCCGATGCGGCCAAGCAGGGGATCGGCTTTGGCGCCGGAACCAAGACGGACGCGGGCGAAGAAGCGGTGAAGCGGATGTTCACCCCCGAATTCCGCAACCGCCTGGATGCGGTGGTGCCGTTCGATTACCTGGGAACGGACACGATCAGCCGCGTGGTCGACAAGTTCATCCTGCAGCTTGAATTGCAGCTGGCGGAACAGAACGTCCACATCCAGTTCGACAGCGATGCGCGCGCATGGCTCGGCGAACGCGGGTATGACAAGATGTTCGGTGCCCGTCCGATGGGCCGCCTCATCCAGGACAAGGTGAAGCAGCCGCTGGCAGAAGAACTGCTGTTCGGCAAACTGGCCAATGGCGGCGAGGTTCACGTTACGCTGAAGGACGACAAGCTCGTCTTCGAACTGACCCCCGCGGCACCCAAGCCGGTGAAGGAACGCAAGCGTCCAGCCGCCAAGGGCAAGACCGGCACCACCCCGGCGGACGAAGGGATGGGCGAGGAAGAATAACCTCGCTACATCCGGCAGCATGACGCAATACCGCATTATGCCGGGCAAATATCTGTCGCTGATGCTGGGCCTGGCCGTAATGGCCGGCCCGGCATTCGCCGCAGACAAGCCAAATCAGGAACTCGCCCCCTACACCGCTGCCAGCGGCGCGCCGCTGGATAGCGTGCAAGCGGCCATGGAACTGCCCTGGCTGGCGCTGGGGCTGACGGTCGATCCCCGGCGGCAGGCGATTTCCGGTGAGGCCAAATACCACGTCCGCGCCGCCGCGCCGCTGGACCGGCTGGAATTCGACCTCGATCCCCGCCTCGCCATTT
>JBARAF010000460.1:0-15669 GCA_049791695.1 Croceibacterium sp. | reverse complement strand
GTGCTGGCCGTTGCCCGTGCGGCGCGTGCTGCCGGGGTGGAAAGGTTCGTGCTGGTATCCTCGGTCGGAGCGGCCATTTCCGGCAAGACCCTTTACCTGCGGGTGAAGGGCGAAGTCGAACAGGCGCTGGGCAAGCTTGGTTTCCGCCGGCTCGACTTCCTCCAGCCCGGCCTGCTGCGCGGTGCGCGCGGGGAACTGCGGGCGCTGGAAAAGCTGGCCATGGTCCTCAGTCCGCTGACGGATTTGCTGTTGCAGGGGCAGTGGCGCCGCTTCCGTTCGATCCCGGCATCCACGGTGGCAAGGGCGGCACTGGCAGCCACGGTGGACAAGCCCGGCGGGCGCTTTGCCCACGAACATGACGGGATACTGCGGCTGGCGCGCAAGCTGGAGCAGCCTGAATGAAACGGCACGCCCCGGCGACGGACCGCAACCGCGACCCTATCGCCGCCGTGCTGACCGAGCATTTGCCACCAAATGGCATGGTGCTCGAAGTGGCGGCGGGGACCGGTGAACATGCGGTCCATTTCGCCCGCTGCTGGCCCTGGCTGCAATGGCAGCCGACCGATCCCGATGCAGGCGCGCTCGCCTCCATCGCCGCCTGGCGGGGCGAGGCCGGATTGCCCAACCTGCTGCCGCCACTGCAACTGGATGCCGCCGCATCGCAGTGGCCTGTGCAGGCTGCTGACGCGCTGGTGTGCATCAACATGATCCACATTAGTCCGATCGGGTCGACCCTTGGCTTGTTTGCCGGCGCCGGGCGGATCTTGCCGATGGGAGCGCCGCTGGTGCTCTATGGCCCGTACCTTGAAGCTGACGTCACGACGGCCGCAGGGAATCTTGCCTTCGATGCAGACCTGAAGGCGCGTAATCCCGAATGGGGACTGCGCGATCTGGCCTGGGTGGATGGCGTTGCCGCCAGCCATGGCTTTAGCCGCACGCACCGGGTGGCGATGCCCGCCAACAACCTGACCGTGGTATATCGGCGGGATTAACCGGGGGCGGAATTTTCCCAACCCTGAAACGAAAAGCGCCCGCCGGATCGCTCCGACGGGCACTCTGCGACCTTCAATTGCTTGAGGGAAACTGGTCAGATGGCGCGATCGCCCGCTTCGCCAACGGATTCCACATCTTCACCCAACCCCTTGACGGTGTTGCAGGCAGTTGCGGAAAGGCTCAGCGCGGCAAGGCCAAGCGCCAGGAAAATCTTACGAACCATGGGTTCATCCTTTCAGGCAGGATTGTGTGTCGGATGGGCAACGGGCGAATAGCGGTCAGGTTCCCTCGGTCGCCGCAGATGCGCGTCTGTCGCGGGACAATTTGTGTTCCCGCCAGGCAATCAGCAGCCCGGCACCCACCACCAGCGGCGCCCCGGCCCAGGTGCTGGTGGGCGGCAGCGCGCCGAACCAGATGAACCCGTACAAGGTCGCCCAGAACAGGCTGGAATAATCCATCACGATCACGCTGGCGACCTTGCCGAAGCGGAGCGCGGCGGTCAGCAGCAACTGCCCGATGGACCCGGTTATGCCGATTGCCAGCAGCAACAACCAGCCGGTGGCGTCATGGCCGTGAGCGACAAAGGGCAGGGCCAGGGCAGTCATCGGCGCGCTGAACAGGGCGAAATAGAACACGATGGTGGTCGGCTTTTCCGTACGGCCAAGGTCCGCGATCTGGATCGAGATCAGCGCAATCATGAAGGCCCCGCCCAGCGCCACCAGCGCGCCTGCCAGCGGGATATGTCCGCCGCCCGGCTGGGCAATGATGACGATGCCGACAAAGCCCAGCACCACGGCTGACCAGCGCCACGGGCCGACTTTGTCTTTCAGCAGGACCATCGCCAGGATGGTGGCCCAGATCGGCCCGGTGAAATTGAGCGTGGTCGCTTCCGCCAGTGGCAGCATGATCACCGCACCGAAGTTCAGGATCATCCCGATTGTGCCGTACAGCCCGCGCGTGAAATGGCGGCCAAGCCGCTTGGTGGCGAGCGACGCCAGCCCGCCGGTCGCGGTCAACCAGACCAGCAGGATCGGCAGGGTGATGAACTGTCGCCAGAACATGATTTCCAGCAGGTGGATGTCACGTTCCGCCGCCAGCTTGATCAGCGCGGACATGGTTGCCAGGGCGGCGATGGCGCCAAGGCGGATAACCAGCGCCAGCATGGGGCGATGCGGCGGTGCAGCACTCATGGCGCTGCCATAGGCCGGTTTGGTGATGGATCAAGCGTTGCGGGCCTGCCCGACCATCTCCATATGCGCCCCCGATGCACGCGCCGCAGTTCCTGATATTCGCCAGCGATGCGACCCTGGCCGGGTTGGCCGGCGGCGCATTCCTGGCATTGTCGCTGACTGCGCACCTGGGTGAACGGCGACGGCTGCGGCGCAAGCGGATTGACGCGGTCGGCTGGATGCCTTGGGGCAGCATTTCTGCCGCAGCTTTCCTGCCGGGGGCAATCCTGCTGCTACTGGCCTTGAAGGGCTGGATCGCGGGTTAAGGCGAGGAGGGAGCCGGGAATATTCCCGGCCCGACAGCGAATTCAGAAAGCGGCTGATTTTACAGGCAGGCTTCCAGATAGGCCTGGTCAAAGCCGTACTGGCGGGCCTTTTCAAGGGTGTAAGGCCGCAAGCCGGAAGCGCGGAATTCGCCGATGATCTTGCCGTCCTCGCTTTCGTCCAGGTATTCGAAGGCGAACAGTTCCTGGGTCACGATGACGTCGCCTTCCATGCCGATCACTTCGGTGATGTTGGTCGTGCGGCGCGAACCATCGCGCAGGCGCTTCACCTGCACGATCAGGTCGACCGATTCGGCGATCTGGCGGCTGATGGCTTCCTTCGGGATCTTGATGTCGCCCATCAGGATCATGTTTTCCATACGGCCAAGGCATTCGCGCGGCGAGTTGGCGTGCAGCGTACACATCGATCCGTCGTGGCCGGTGTTCATCGCGGCCAGCAGATCGAAACATTCCGCGCCACGAATTTCGCCCAGGATGATCCGGTCAGGCCGCATACGCAGGGCGTTTTTGACCAGATCGCCGATGGTGATCGCGCCCTGGCCTTCCAGGTTCGGCGGGCGCGTTTCCAGCGGCAGCCAGTGCGGCTGCTGCAGGCGCAGTTCGGCCGCGTCTTCGATCGTCAGCACGCGTTCGCCGGGGTCGATCATCTTCGACATGGCGTTGAGCATGGTGGTCTTGCCGGAACCGGTACCACCGGAAATGACGATGTTCATGCGGCTGGCGCCGGCGATTTTCAGGCAGGTCGCCATCTTGTCGCTCATCGAACCGAAGTTCTTGAGCATGTCGATGGTGATCGGCTTTTCGGAAAACTTACGAATGGAGATCGCGGTGCCGCGCAGGGACAGCGGCGGGACGATCACGTTGACGCGGCTGCCGTCTTTCAGGCGGGCGTCGGCCAACGGTGTGGTCTGGTCAACCCGGCGGCCGACCTGGTTGACGATGCGCTGGGCAATCTGGAACAGGTGCTGTTCGTCGCGGAACTTGATCGGCGCGAGGACCAGCTTGCCCTTCTTTTCGATGTAGGTCTGGTCCGGCCCGTTGACCATGATGTCGGTCACGTCAGGATCGCCCAGCAATTCTTCCAGCGGACCGAAACCAAGCAGTTCGTCGACCAGCACCTTTTCCAGCGCGAACTGTTCGCGCCGGTTCAGGGTGACCTTCAACTCGGTCAGCACTTCCATGATGATCGGGCGGAATTCCTCGCTCAATTCATCCTTGCTGAGCGTGGCTGCGGCTTCAGGGTCCACACGTTCGAGCAGGCGCGGCAGCACCTGTTCCTTGATCTTGTGGACCGAGGCTTCGAAACCGCCGACTTCGGAATTGCCGTCGCCATGCACGGCATTGGCACGGTCAGCCAGCCGGGCCAGGGCATCGGCGCGACCGTTGGAGCTCAGCGCCGGCCCGCCTTCGGCGACGGCCTCGGCCGGAATCGGCGGGAATTGTCCGCCGGGACCAGGCTGCCGTTCACCGGGGACCGGGGCGCCGCCCTTCATGGGCCGTGCCACGCCGAAGGACGGACGTGCTCCCGGCGTCATGCCGCCCACACCGTTCTTCCGTCCGAAAGCGCTCATTCCAGTTCCTCGCAGCTGTAGCAGCATGGTTTCCGGGCGATTTACCCATCCGTCCGTGCTCACTCGCAGAACTTGGTGAATAATTGGCAAAGCTTGATTTTCTCTAAAGACTTGCCTTGCCGCTGCCTGCCGACCATGCCTGATCGGACGATGCGCGTGCTCATGCTAACATCCACCCTGCCGCGTTTTGCCGGCGATATGCAGGCCGATTTCGTGGGCGAACAGGCACGGGCGTGGAAATCTGCCCGTCCGGGCGATGAACTGGCCATACTCGCCCCGCACCACGCCCTTGCCCTGCAGGACGAGCAGATTGGTGGCGTCAAAATCCGACGGTTCAGATATTTCCGCCCCGAAGGCGCACAACGGCTGGCCTACCCCGCAATCCTGCCCAACATCCGGCGTAACCCGTTGCTGGCGCTGCAATTGCCGTTTTTCCTGGCTGCCGAATTTCGCGCAGCACGGCGGCTGGCGCGGGAAATGCGCGCCGATTGTATCTATGCTCATTGGGTGATGCCGCAGGGGCTGGTGGCGTGGTTGCTGCACCGGGTAGCGGGCATCCCCTATGTGTTGCAGAACCATTCGAGCGATCTGACTGTGTTCAGCAGATTTGGCGGCGTGGGGCGGGCGCTGGCGCGTGCAATCCTGCGTGATGCGGCGCATTTTTTCTGCGTGAATTCCTCGCAACGCGACTTTGCACTCGCCCTGTTCGATGGTGCGGAACGCGATGCGTTTGCTGCCCGCTGCACTGTCCTGCCGATGGGCATTGCCGGCCTGCCTGATACTGCGGAAATTGGCGGGGAATGGGATATTGTGACCATCGGCCGCCTGTCGCGCAAGAAGGGGCTGGACCTGCTGATCCGCGCGGCGGAACGGCTGGCGGTGCGCGGAATCCGCCCGCGCATCGCCATCGCTGGCGATGGCGAGGAACGCGCCGCGCTGCAATCGCTGGTGAGGCAGGCGGATGTCCATTTCCCGGGCTTTCTGACCGGGGCCGAGAAGGCCCGCTTCCTTGCCACTGCCCGCAGTTTCGCCTTTCCGGCGCTGGCCGCTGACGGCGATGTGGAAGGTCTGCCCGTAGCCCTGCTTGAAGGGCTGGCGCGCGGGCGGCCGGTGCTGGCCAGTCGCGACACGAATATCGCAATGTTGCCTGAATGGCCGAAGATCCGCGGCGGAACGGTCTATCTGGAAAATCCTGCCGATCTTGCCGCGCTGGAAAGCGGGCTGGAACAGCTGTTGCAGATGCAGCCTGACCCGCTGGCGGCGCAGGCCGTTGGCCGCTATCGCTGGGAACGGCTTATCGGCGAATATCTCGCCGCGTTGGACCGTGCCGTTCCGGTTCAGGCAACGGCACGCTGAGGAGCAGGGCCGGGGATCAGCACCAGGCCGGCAAGGCAGGCAATGCCATCACCTGTCATGGTGACGAGGCGCATCGCGGCCACCGCAAATGCCACCGTGGCTGCGGGATAGACCCCGGCCAGCAGCGCCATCAGGCTGATTTCGCGCAGCCCCAACCCGGCCGGCGCGCCCGGTACGAGAAAGCCGACCAGCCAGCTGAACAACACTGCTGCTGTGAGCTGGATCAGCGCGGACGCCGTCCAGATGCCGGAAATCATGCCCAGCATCACGCCATGTGCGGCGGCGAGCAGGGCGAAAACCAGAAGGTAGCATACCAGCGCCAGGCAAAATGCCCCGACTGCAGGCGCGCGGGCGGTGACGCGTTTGCGCGACAGGACGAGCAGCGCCGCCAGCAACACCGCGGCCAGCCCGGCCGCCACGAAGGGTAGGTAGCGCGCCAGATGATCTCCCGTTTCCGGCGCGGCAAGGCCTGTGGCGAAGGCAAGCAGTGCCCCGGCCGAAAGGACCCCGGCCATTTCCAGCGTCAGCGCCATGGCGGTCGTGCCCACAGGCACGCCGATCCGCTGTGCCATCCATGCCCGGCCCAGCAGATGGCCGACATTGCCCGGCAGGTATTTGCCGATCTGCGATACCAGGAACACCCGCAGCAGGGGGCCGGGCAATGCCTGCGCCCCGCAACGCCGGGCCAGCAACGTCCAGGCCAGGCTCATCGGCACATAGGCCGCCAGATAAATCAGCAGTGCCGCCAGCAACGCGTCCCGGTGCTGGCCCAGCAGCGCCACAAGATCCTGTCCCTGCAGGTGGCCGGTGAACGCCTGCAGGAACGCCGCCAGCGCCACCAGCGACAGGAGGGTGCCCAGCCAGCGCCCATGTGCGTGAGCAAGCCTGCGGATGGTTTGCAGCGTCATGCGTTCTGCCGCATCAGGCCTTGCGGGCCACGACGATGAGGCCGTGGCCGCGATTGAAACGGCTTTGCGTTGCGATGGCCAGCCGCAACAGGGTGCGCATCGGGGCAGAGCGCATCAGCGGGGCAATCCGGCGTTCCACAGTCCGGTCGCGCCCGCTGGCGAAAGTCGCGGATTGCCGGTCAAGATCGCTTGCACGGTTGCGCATCCGCCAGGCTGATGTGACATTGCCAAGCACGCGCAGCCAGTTGCCGATCGGAAAACCGAACAGCTGCGACCGGATGATCTGCAGCCCGGCATTTTCCAGTAACTGGCAAAATTCCTCCGGTTCAAAGCGTTGCACATGGCCGGCCCATTCGTCGGACGCGCCCCAATAGCGGCGGAATGCCGGGACGGTGATCAACGCTATGCCGCCGGGCTTCAGGCTGCGCAGCCAATCGCGCAACACCGCTTCCGGATCGTCGAGATGTTCCAGTACTTCGGTGGACACCAGATAATCGAATTGTTCGGCATCGGCGCTTTCGTTGACCGTAAAACCAGTGCTGAACCGGCGCGCCATGGCCGATGCCATCTGCCGGGCGGCGGCATCCGGTTCCACTGCCTTGCCGGAATGGCCCAGCCGGTGCCAATCGACCAGCAGGCGGCCAGCGCCGCAGCCCATTTCCACCAACCGGCCGGGCGGGAATTGCGCGAACATTTCCAGGATGGCCGCACGGCGCAGGATGTGGGCCGGCGAGGGGAACCAGCCGTCATCGGCGGTTGCGCCCAGCAGCGGATCGAAGCTGATTGCAGGATCCGGCGCGGTGGCGGGAGCGGGGACGGGGGCGGCTGCGGGGGCCATCGGATCAGCCCGCAACATCAGAAGAATCCAGCGGCTTAGTAGCGATGGCGAGAACGCCGACCGCCAGCAATCCCTTGCGATCGGTGATGGCATCCAGCCTCTGGCACAGGAACGAAAGCGGCGCATTGCACCTGCTGGCCACGGCGAGCAGTGGCCGGGCCACGGCGGCAAGGCCAAGGACGGCGGTGGCGAACTGGTGGTGGAGGAAACTCAGAACCCCGCCGTAATGGTCGATGCAGTCAACCTGGAAACCTGCGTCGCGCAGGAACCGGTCCAGCCCTTGTGGTGTGAAGCGGCAGTAATCATGCGGCATTTCATGCTGGCGGCTGAGATGCGGAACGCTGATGACCAGCTTGCCGCCGGGCTTCAGTACGCGCAGCAGTTCACGCAGGGCGGCTGCCGGATCGGGCACATGTTCCAACACCTGATGGCAGACGACTGCGTCATAACGCCCGGTCGGCACCTGCGGCATCGCGGTAAGATCGGCCACCCAGGTCACCAGTTCGCCGGCCTTGGGCGCGATATCCACCGATTCGCGCGTGGCCTGCCGTTCGATGATGCCTTTCCACGATCCGCGGCCCGAACCTGCGTCCAGCACCAGGCCGCGGCTGACCTGTGCAGTGGGCCCGCTGGCGGCACGCCACAGGGCATAGGTGGTCCCGGAAAACCAGATATTGGCAAAAGCGTCTGCTTCCGGCCGCTGGTCCAGCGTTTGCTGGCGGGCGTTCTGGAGATAGGTTGCGATGGCCGTCATGTCAGAAATCCGTCCAGTAGGGCGGGGCGGGCGGTGCGAAGGCGGGCCGGGCAGGCCGGTTGCCCCAAACCAGCCGCGCGGTGCCGGAATCCGCAGAAAATTCATAGCTGCGGCGGCTGAGCGCGATGGTGCTGCCCGCCGCCACGGACTTGCCGTCGACGCGCAGACCCGCGCCTTCGACCGTGTGGATCCCTGGAACGAGGATCTGCACGCGCCGTGTTTCGCCGCCGCGCAATTCCTGCCCGGCCACCCAGAACGGCCCCCAGAAATGGATGTAGCTGGACCTGATTGCGGCAAGATCGGCGGGCAGGAACTGCGGCACGGGCCCAGCCGAGCGCAAGGCGGCGCTGAACATCGGATCGTTTTCCACCACCAGCGGCACCGGCTGGCGCGCCATCGCCTCCACCATCGGCGGTGTCACACCCTTCAGGTAATTGTCCACGCCCCACGGGGTCATGAAGGTGTTTGCCTTGGGGAAACTGCCCAGCATTGCCGGGAAGTCGAAATAGGCGGGCTTTTCCGGCCACATCAGGTCTGCCGCCTGGAGCAACTGGCGCTGTTTGCCAAGCGGGCTTTCCGGCTCGATCAGCCAGATCGTCAGCGCATTGACAGCCAGGATCGCCGACAACGCCGCCACCGAATAGCGCTTCACCAGCAGCGGCAGGGCCACGGCGCAGGCGGCGCAGACCGGCGGCAGGATGAAGGTGTAAAAATACGGTGCGGTGTTGTGGTACACGGCTACCGAGAGCATCGGCAGCCACAGCCCGGCCAGCGCCACGCGGCCCGCCACACTGCCCTTGTCGCGCCACAGCAGCACCGGCACCAGCAGCACGCAGATCGCCAGCACCGGAGCCAGCAAGGCGCCTTGCAGGATATGGTTGTAATAGGGCAGCCCGGTGAGGGCGAACATCTTGCCCGCGGAATTGGCCGCCATGGCTTCCGCCTTGCCGTCCGCACCACTGGCAAGCCCTGCTGAATGGGCAAGGAACATCAGGCCGAACAGTACCGCCACCGCCACGGCAAGTCCGCCCAGACGCAGGGTGGCATCGCGGCTGCGGCCCGCTTCCTGCCAGCGCAGCCAAGCAATTCCGGCAAAGGCCGGGGCATAGAGAACGCTCTTGATCGTCATCAGCAGGGCAGCGGCGGCCAGCGCAGCCGCCAGCAGGATCACCCGGGGCGACAGGCGCAGGCGCAGCATCGCCGCCAGGCTGGTGGTCAGCATGGCAGCGGCGACCGCATCGGCCCGGAAGGAGCTGCCGTGTTGCAATACGAAGCCGCCGGAGAGGTACAGCAGCACCGCCAGCTGCGCGATCGGCGCGGGGGCGAAGCGGCGGGCGATGGCATAGATCGCTGCGGCGGCGGTGGCGAGGAAGGCAAATTCAGCCAGCCGGATGGCCAGGATATGATCCACACCTGTACCCGGCAGCAATGCGGCCCAGGAAAACAGCCGCGCCGAAAGGCTCTGCAACGGCTTGTCCAGCGTCCCGGCCAGGAACTGGTGGACCTGCGCGTAATGGAAAAATTCGTCCCAGTTGATCGCCCGCGTGGTGGTGATCGCCAGTTGCAGCACCAGCGCCAGTACGATGGTCATGGCTGGCCACAGCGCCGAAGTGGCGCCGGGCAGTGGCAGGGCGCGTCGCGATGGTGCGGGCAGGATGGTGGCGGTCACGCGGCATCCTTGTGCGGGATGACCTTCCGGACCGGTTTCTGGCGTGGTTCCGCAGCGTCCAGCTTTTCTTCCAGCACCCGCAGGCGGGCGAGGGTGGTTTCCAGCAGCTTGCGATTGGCCCCGATCAGGTCCGCCAGCATCCCCATGATGGCCACCAGCACGCCCAGCACCAGCAGCGATCCGCCCAGGACCAGCGATTGCACATGCCCATCGCCCGCGCCGTTGATGGCGAACCACAGGAAGCGCAGGATCGGCAGCAGGCCCACGGTCGCGATTACAATCCCCGTGCCCATGAAGGCGCGCAGCGGGTTGTGGGTGGTGTAGGCCCGCACCATCGTCACCCCCTGCTGCGCGATGAAGCGCGGGATGGAGGTGAACAGGCGCGAGGGGCGGTCAACCTTGTGCGTGCGCACCGGGACAGACAGGATCGCCAGCTTCTTGCGCCCGGCCTGGATCAGCATGTCGGTGGTATAGGAAAATTCGGTGGTGATGTGGATCCGCTGCGCCGCATCGCGGCTGAGGGCGCGGAACCCGCTGACCGCATCGCTGACGTCGGCATTGGCCAGGCGTTGCACCACGGCGCTGCCCAGCCGCTGCAACAGCCGCTTGAATGGGCCGAAATGGGCATTGTCGGCCACCCCCCGGTCTCCCACCACGATGTCTGCCTGGCCGGACAGGATCGGCGCGACCAGCAGGGCGATGTCGGCCCCTTCGTACTGCCCGTCGGCATCGGTGTTCACCACGATATCGGCCCCGGCCGCCAGCGCGGCGTCGATCCCGCTGCGGAATGCGGCGGCCAGTCCGCGATTGCGGCGATGGCGGACCACGTGCTGCACGCCCCACAGCCGCGCCACTTCGGCAGTGCCGTCGCTGCTGCCGTCATCGATTACCAGCAGTTCAATCACATCCACGCCGGCAATGCGCCGGGGAAGGGCGGCGATCGTCGCCGGCAATGTCTCGGCCTCGTTCAGGCACGGGATCTGGATGATCAGCTTGGTCATTGGGCCCCCGGTTGGGGCACCTTGCGGGCACCCCGGATAGGGACTTGTTAAGCATGAGCTTTTAACGATCGGTAAAACTGCTGAACCGCATGGCAAAAGCGTGATCGGGCAATTGCCGCCGCCAACTGCCGCTCCTATGCCCCTGACCGGAAGACAACAGGAAGGGGCGCGCGTGAAGCATCAGGAACGATCCGGGCTGTTGTGGGCGCTGGCAGGCTTCTGCACCCTGTCGATTGGCGATGCGATCGTGAAAGGGATGCCGGGCGCCTGGCCTGCCCCGGCCATGGCCCTGACCCGCTACATCGTCGGCACCCTGGCGCTGGGCGGATTGCTGGCGTGGAAGGAAGGCTGGCAAGCGCTGAAGCCGCCGCCCATGGGCCTGCACTGGGTGCGCGGCGCGGCGATCAGCTGTTCCGCCATCGGGATGTTCATGGCGGTGTGGATCATGCCGCTGGCCGAAGCGACCACGATTGCCTTCACCCAGCCGATGATCACTGCGGTGCTGGGGATGCTGATCCTGCGGGAACCGGCGCGGGCCAGTACCTGGATTGCCACCCTCATCGCCTTTGTCGGCGTGGTCATCGTGCTGCGCCCCGGCTTCGACCAGGCGGGTTGGGGCGTGCTGCTGCCGCTGCTGGGGGCCACCGGCATGGCAGTGACGATCATCGCCAACCGCGCCGTCACCGGGCGGGCCAGCGTGCTGGCCATGCAGTATTACATGTCGATCACCGCGATGGTGTTCCTGGTCTTCGTGGTGCTGGCCGGGCATTGGAGCGGGGTGGAACGGTTCCAGATGCACTGGCCGCACTGGAGCGTGATTGCCCGCTGCGCAATCATCGGCATAACGGCCAGCTTTGCGCAGTGGTTCATTTTCATGGGCACGGTGCGGGCCGGGGCAGGCACGGTTTCGCCAATGACATATGGCCAGTTGCTGGTGGCGCTGGTGTTCGGCTGGATGTTCTTTGGCGATCATCCGGACGGGATGGTGTTGCTGGGGGCCACGGTGATTATCGGGGCCGGGCTGTACCTGTGGTGGAACGGACGCACACGGAAGGTGGCGAAATGAAGAAGCGGCGTTGGGAAGAAGAGGCAGAGCAGGAGAAGGTCGAGGTCTTCTGCTGGCTGTGCGAACGGTCGATGGGCGATGATGTGCAGTACCATCACCCGATCCCGAAATCGAAAGGCGGCAAAGACAAGGTGCCCGCGCACCCGATCTGCCAGAAGACCATCCACGCCCATTTCACCAATGCGGAACTGAGCCGAATGGGCGACAACCGCGAAGCCTTGCTGGCGAATGACGGGCTGGCGAAGTTCGTCGAATGGGTGAAGGGCAAGCCGATCGACTTCAACGCCACCATAAAGCCGAAGCGCTGACGCCTGCCGCTTTTGGTACGTAAGGCCCGCTTCGGTCAGCTCGGGAGTGCGCAATCCTGCATCTACCTACTAAGGTAGATAACCTTTTCAAGTGAGCCCGGCTGCGGCATGATAGGGCAAATTTGCGGGAGAGAACGATGGTCAGCCTGACTGACGCCGAAAAATCCATGCGCGATGGCGGGCAGGGGCCTGCCGTGGCCAAGGCGATGGATCTGCTGATCCGCTATGCCGAGGCGCTGGGGGCAGACGATTTCGTCTATACCAACAACGTCGCCGGGGTTCCGGGATCCTCCCCACAGTGGGTGAAGGATTATTATGCCGAGGACGGCGGCGATTATCGCGCCGTGTTCAGCCGGTTCGATCTCGATTCGGACGAAGTGGTCGACGTGCCGCGGATGAACGCCTTTTCCTGCCACCTGCAAGGCGGGATGGATCCGGACAAATGGCAGGACCAGGGCATGACCGCCGCCGCCTTCGAAAATTTCCAGGCGGATGAAGCGGAAGTGGCGGGGCACGGCATCCAGGTGCTGAAGACCTGCACCCCCTATCTGGCCGGCAACGTGCCGGTCATGGGTGAACATTGCGCGTGGATGGAATCGAGCGCGGTGGTCTTCGCCAATTCGGTGATCGGCGCGCGGACCAATTGCGAAGGGCGCGAAAGCACCAGCGCCGCAATGCTGGCGCAGCGGGTGCCCAACTGGGGCTTCCACAAGGACGATTTCCGCAAGGGGCAGCACCACATCAAGGTGGAACAGAAGGTCGATTCGATCTTCGAATGGGGGATGCTCGGATATTTCACCGGGGCCGCCGTGGAAGACGCGATCCCGGTGCTGGAAGGCGACATTAGCCAGGCATCGCTGATCCGCCACAAGCATTTCGGTGCGGCCTCTGCCTCGTCTGGCGGGGTGGAGATGTACCACATGGTCGGCATCACCCCCGAAGCACCGACGCTGGAAGTGGCCTTCGGCGGCGCGCCGCGCGGTGAACGCTTCACCTACGGCGCGAACGAACGCAGCGCGGTCTACGAACGGCTTAATTCGCAAGGGACCGATCGCGATGTCGACTACGTAATGCTCGGCTGCCCGCATTTCTCGATCGAACAGATCGCGGAAGTCGCGCGCATGATCGAAGGGCGCAAGGTACATGAAAACAGTGCCCTGTGGATCTTTACCAGCCGCGCGGTGAAGGCCACCGCCATGGCGAGCGGCTATGACCGCATCCTGGCCGCAGCGGGCGCGAAATTGATGACCGACACCTGTTCCGCCATCAGCGCTGCCGTGCCGCCGGGCACGAAAGTTGCCGCTTTCGACAGCGCCAAGCAGGCGCATTACCTGCCCGCGATGATGGGCTTGCAGGGCTGGTTCGGCACCACGCAGGAATGCATCGATGCCGCCTGTACCAGCCAGTGGAACGGGAGGCTCAACTGATGGCCACGATCGAAACCCGCGCACCCGACCTGGTAATCCGTGGCCGCAAGGTTGTCCCCGGCGTGACCGAGGGCGAGGCTCTGGTCAGCCAGCAGACGATTTCCGGCTGGGGCGGGGTCAACCCGATGACCGGCACGGTGATCGAAAACCACCACCAGCTGAAGGGCGTGTCCTTTGCCGGCAAGGTGCTGGTCTATCCGGGGGCCAAGGGCTCGTCCGGCTGGTCGGCCGTGTTCCACACCACCAAGCTGACCAATTCCTCCCCTATCGCCATGCTGTTCAACGTGATGACCACCAAGGCCGCGCTGGGCAGCGTGGTGCTGCGGATCCCGACCATGACCGATTTCGACAGCGACCCGCTGGAACAGATCGAAACCGGTGACTGGGTGCGGGTGGATGCCGACGCGGGCGAAGTGCAGGTTTGGAAGGGCGGGCGGTAAGGCGGCAGGTTAGCGCGCGGCCTTCGACAGGCTCAGGCTGAGCGGGGTTTTGGGTGAACCGCACCAAGACAATCGCCGCAATCCCAACACTGCTCGGCCTGAGCCTGTCGAAGGCACAGGCACAACATCATAGGCAATCAGTGGCCTTCTACACCTACCTGCTGCGCTGTTCCGACAGCAGCTACTACGTCGGCCACACCGATGACATTGATCTGCGCATGGCCCAGCACCAGACCGGCGCCCTGGGCGGTTACACCGCGCGGCGCAGGCCGGTCGAGTTGCTTTGGTCCGACAGCTTCATGACACGCGATGAAGCCTTCTGGGCCGAACGCAATTTGAAGGGCTGGAGCAGGGCCAAGAAGGAAGCGCTGATGGCCTGGGACTGGGGCCGGGTTTCGCAACTTGCGCAGAACCGGCAAGGGCCTTCGACAGGCTCAGGCTGAGCGGGGTTTTGGTATGGGGCAGGGCACCAACCATGCCGTAGGCCTTCATCGCGTAACAACCCAACATCCGCTCAGGCTGAGCCTGTCGAAGGCCCGGACACACCGGCGCAACCCACGAAAAAAGGGCGCCCCCGCGGGACGCCCTTTTTTGTATCGCGAGGAGGCGAAGGGTTCAGCCTTCGACTTCTTCCGCCAGCACGGTCAGGCCGTTGGCGCCGACTTCAGCGAAGCCGCCGCGGACCTGGATGCTTTCAGGTGCGCTGCCTTCGGTGCGGTAAACCTGCACCGCGCCGTCGCGGATGGTGGACATGAAAGGCGCGTGGCCTTCCAGCACGCCGAACTCGCCCTCGGCACCGGGGACGACCACCATGTGGACGTCCTCGGACCGCACGAGCCGTGCCGGCGTGACGAGTTCGAAGTGCAGGGCCATGGCTGATTACGCCTCTTCGGCCAGCTTCTTGGCCTTTTCGACCGCTTCGTCGATGCCGCCGACCATGTAGAAGGCAGCTTCCGGCAGGTGATCGTATTCACCGTCAACCACGGCCTTGAACGAACGCACGGTGTCTTCCACCTGCACGAACTTGCCCGGGATGTTGGTGAACACTTCGGCCAAGTGGAACGGCTGGGACAGGAAGCGCTGGATCTTGCGAGCGCGCTGCACGGTCAGCTTATCTTCTTCCGACAGTTCGTCCATGCCCAGGATGGCGATGATGTCCTGCAGGCTCTTGTACTTCTGCAGCGTTTCCTGAACGCGACGGGCCACGTCGTAGTGTTCCTGGCCGACGACGGCCGGGGTCAGCACGCGGCTGGTGGAGTCGAGCGGATCGACGGCCGGGTAGATGCCCAGTTCCGAAATCGCACGGTTCAGCGTGGTGGTCGCGTCCAAGTGGGCGAACGAAGCGGCCGGGGCCGGATCGGTAAGATCGTCCGCGGGAACGTAGATGGCCTAGACCGAGGTGATCGAACCCTTGTTGGTCGAGGTAATGCGTTCCTGCAGCGCGCCCATGTCGGTCGCCAGGGTCGGCTGGTAACCCACGGCCGAAGGAATACGGCCGAGCAGTGCCGACACTTCCGAACCCGCCTGGGTGAAGCGGAAGATGTTGTCGACGAAGAACAGCACGTCCTGGCCTTCCTGGTCGCGGAAGTATTCGGCCATGGTCAGGCCGGACAGCGCGACGCGGGCACGGGCGCCCGGCGGTTCGTTCATCTGGCCGAACACCAGCGCAACCTTGGAGCCTTCCGAGGTGGCGTTGCCTTCGGCGTCCTTGGCGATAACGCCGGCGTCGAGGAATTCGTGATACAGATCGTTGCCTTCGCGGGTGCGTTCACCCACGCCAGCGAACACCGAAACGCCGCCGTGGCCCTTGGCGATGTTGTTGATC
>JBARAF010000459.1:0-3593 GCA_049791695.1 Croceibacterium sp. | reverse complement strand
TCGCCGCACAGCGCCTCGCCCGCAGCAATCAGGTGATCCAGCAAAGTCGCCAGCGGCGCATCGCCTTGCGGCATCAGCGGGGCGAGGATTGCTTCGACCTCCGCCCACCATGGTGAAATCGACGCCTTTTCAGCGGTTTCCCGCAGGGTGGAGAGGCCCGGCGCCGGGCGCGGGCCGCGCAGGGCCAGTTCCAGTTTGCGCGCCTGGTCCAGCCAATCGGCACGCCCTTCCCCGCGCCGCACCAGCGGGTGTTCCAGCAACGCCACCAGCGGCACCGGCGCGGCATGGTCCGCACCCACTTCCGCCAACAGCAGCAGCAAGCGCCCGGCAGTGGTTTGCGACAGCGGCTGCCCGGCGGAATCGTCCGCTTCGATATTCCAACGCCGCAGATGCTGCGCCACCCGCGCCGCCAGCCCGCGATCAGGCGTGACCACGGCCACGCGCTGTTCCGGCAATTCAAGCGCCTGCCGCACCAGCAGGGCAATGGCCTGCGCCTCTTCTTCCGGGTTGGCGCTTTCCATCAGCCGCACGCCGGAAAGGCGGCGCTTGTCGGCCGAGAGGGAGACCCAGCCCTTGCTCGCCTGCGGTGGCAGGAACAGGCTGGAAATCGCGTGGCTGCGTTCCGGCGGGCCCTTGCCCAGCCCGGCGCGGTGCCACGGCTGCACTTCATCGCGGGCAATGCCCATGCGGTTGAGCAGCAGCTTCAGGTGATACTGCGGGTGGGTGACCGCATCTCCGCGGCCGAACGGTTGTTCCGCCTGCGGATCGCCCGCGCTGCCCAGTTCGTCCCACGCATCCTGCCCCAGCGACAGGTCCAGATCGGGCAGCACCACCGCACCATCCGACAGGCGTGCCACGGCCCGCAGCAATGCCGCAACACCCTTGGCCCCAGAAGTAATCCCGGCTGCGACAATCGGCGTGGCCGGCGGATCGGCGCGCCATTGTTTCGCCGCGCGCCGGAACAGGCGGTTGCGGCGGTCAGCCGGATCGACCTGCCCCATCCCGATCAATTCGGACAACCAGCGCGCCTGCACGCGGGAAAATACCCGCAAGGTATCCTGCCAATGGCCGGCCAGATCGCCCAGCAGGTCCAGGACCGGCGGGCCGAGCAAATCTTCCGGGCCGATCTCTTCCGCCAGCAACCGGTCCATCGTCCGCGCCGTTTCAAAGGCGAGGCGCAGCAGCGCGCTGCCTTTTGGACCTTCGGCCCCACGTTCTTCGCGGATCAGTTCCGCCAGCCGCAGCCAGCGGTATGTCATGTCGACTGCCGGGGCGATTTCGCTCGCCCCCAGCGGATCGAGCAATGGCCCCAGCGCTTCGTCCAGGTCCAGGTCGCCAACCACTGCCATGCGCGGCATCAGCAATCCGGTACCCGAATGGCGGATGAAGGCTTCCTGCATCGTCCGCACCGCGCGGCCACTGGGGAGCAGCAGCGTCAGCCGGGCGAGGCCGAAATCGGCTTCTGCATAACGGGGCACCAGGCCCGCCACCAGCGCATCGGCAAAGCCGCGATGGGCGGCGATGGAATAGACCTTGGGGCTGGCCGGCTCAGCCACCAGTCAGTGCCGCCTCGGTCGGGCCAATGGATTGCGGGGTGCCGACTTCGAACCACAGGCCGGTGAAGGCCACGCCGTACAGCCGCCCTTCCTCAATCGCCCGGTCCCACAGCAGGTTGGTGGAAAACGGCCCGTCCGGCGCATCTCGCAGCAGGCGCTTGGATACGATCTGGATGCCGGTGAAAATGAACGGGGCAATCCGGCCCGACTGGCGACGGGTCAGGTGGCCATAGCCGTCCATCCGGAAATCGCCCTTGCCGACAAAATTGCGCGCGCCGGTGTGCGGTACCAGCAGCAACAGTGCGTCCATCCGTTCCGCATCCCATGCGGCGGACAGTTCGTGGAAACAATTGCCCGGCCCATCCAGCCACACGTTATCGCTGTTCAGGCAAAAAAACGGATCGGGCAGCAAGGGCGCCGCCCGCACCAGCCCGCCGCCGGTTTCCAGCAGCCGTTCGCGCTCATCGGAAATGGTCACCAGCGGCGCCTTGCGGTTGCGCAAGTGCGCCTCCAGCGAATCGGCGAGGTAATGGACATTGACCACCGCCTTGGCGATCCCGGCTTCGCACAGCCGGTCCAGCGCATGGTCGATCAGCGGCTTGCCCGCCACGCGCACCATCGGCTTGGGCTGGCTGGCGGTCAGCGGGCGCATCCGTTTGCCGAGGCCAGCGGACAGCACCATCGCGGTGTCGGAAACGAGCGGGCCGGTCACGCCACCTGCCCACCGCGATCCAGCCGGATTTCAGCCGGGATGTTGCGATCGAACCATTGCGCCACCGGGGCCAGCGCCGGATGCTGCAGGTCGCGTTCCAGCGCGTCCCAAACCCGCGGGATGAACGAAAGGTAACGTGCCTTGCCATCGCGTTTGTACAGGCGCGCGAAAATGCCGACGATCTTGGCATTCCGCTGCGCGCCCAGCCGGGCATAATCGGCTTCGAAGTGCGGGCCTGCGTCCACTTTTGCCAGGTACCGGTCCAGCATCTGCCGCTCCAGTTCCGGGGCAACGTCGCGCCGTGCATCCTGCAACAATGAGACAAGGTCATAGGCCGCGTGGCCGACAAGCGCGTCCTGGAAATCGATGATCCCCTGCGCGCCTTCGGGCAGCAGCATGATGTTTTCCGCGTGGTAATCTCGCAGCACCGTCACTCCCGGCTGCTGGCGCTCCAGCATCGGCGTCAGCACTTCATCCCAGGCGGCGCGATAGCCGGCCTCGTCCACCACCAGCCCCATGGAAGGGGTGTACCATTCTGTCAGGAGCCCGGCCTCGCGCTGGTACACCGCCATGTCATAGGGATCGAATGGCCCCGGCGGGCAGGCATGCAGATCAACCAACGCGTCGATGGCGGCGGCATAGACCGGCACTTCGTCCGCCGGGTGCAGGTCCAGCCAGTCGCGCATCCGGTCCAGCCCGAAATCTTCGATCAGCACCAGCCCCCGCGCCGAATCGGCAGCGTAGATGCCGGGCGCGCGCAGGCCCTGTTCCAGCAGCCAGCCGCCCACGTGCAGGAACGGGCGCGGGTCTTCATGCGGCGGCGGCGCATTCATCAACAGGGCGCTGCGGCCGTCCTTCAACAAGCGGAAATAGCGGCGGAAGCTGGCATCGCCGGGCAGCGGCAACACCTCTGCCCCCGCCCATCCGGCACCGATCAGGAAGTCGTCCAGCCCGAGGGGCAGCGTCGCGTTCATGGGATGCGGCTTTGCCAATCCGCGCCCGGTTCGACAATGGCTGTGCGCCCGCTATCCCGAATTTCCAGCGTAATCGAAAGACATTGCGGCTCGTGAGCGAAACCACCGGCCAGTTCCGGCCATTCGGCAATCATTGCCGCGCCCTGGCGATAGTCGGCCAGCCCCAGTTCCTCCACTTCCGCCGGATCGTCCAGGCGATAGAAATCGGCATGGACCAGCGGCAGGCGCACGGCGGGTGGATCGTAGGTTTCGATGATGGTGAAACTGGGCGACGGCACCTCGCCCAGGTGGCCCAGCGCGGCGATGATTGCCCGCGCCAGCGTGGTCTTGCCCGCGCCCAGCCCGCCTGAC
>JBARAF010000458.1:0-3393 GCA_049791695.1 Croceibacterium sp. | reverse complement strand
CCGCCGCAGCCAGCGCCAGCCGCGCGCCGCGCCCGCCGAGCCGAAGACAATCGCCAGACCAATCAATTCCGGTCCGATTGCATCAATCAAGCCTGTCACGCCCGCCCCTTCAATCGCCGTCCGCCGGGATTACCACTGCGCGCGCGAGCGGCAATCGGAAGGTGCAGATGCGTGGGCGGGTCCGGTCCCCGGGATGACGGAACGCGCAAGGCGGCGCAGCGTTGATGGGGTATGGCCTCTTCCACCCCTTACGGCCCCTGTGGCGCGATAGCTGAACCGGTTCGCTGGACGCTGTGGCAACAGCCGCAGCAATGCGGGGCGCAAGTGCCCGTTACGGCCGCCGTTCCAGCGCCGTTTGCCACTGGCGCGGCGCGGCCCGGTGAAAACGGCAGTTCCGGCCGGACCTGTGGCGGCATCGATGCGCTGAAGGGGCAGTTGCCCGCGCCGCCGGGTGGGCGGCCTCAGCAGGAGAACAGCAATGGGCGAGTATGAACCGCGCGATTCGCGCAACGTCACCAATGTCGATGGCCATGCACCCGGTGAACCGCCGCGCACCGGCCCGCGTGAAGGATCGACCCGGCCAGAAGCGGAACGGGGATCGACCACCTCTGGCGGCAAGGTGCGGCTGACGGAAGAACAAGAGGCGCGCCGGCAGGGCATTTCGCCCGAGAGCCAGCCCTTGCCCGAAGGCAAGTGACAGCGGTGCCCGCGATCAGCGGCGCTTGGGTTTGTTGAACCGGCGCAAGATGTCCATCGCTACCAGGATCGGCGTGGACCACAGCCAGGTCAGCAGCGCCGCTTCCACCCAGCCGCGGGTCTCGGGCAGGCGGAAGCTGCAGCTGTAGACTTTCAACAGGCCATCAGGCTTGCAGCTGGACGGCCAGTAGGCGTTGGCCAGCAGGTACAGGCCAACCACCACCCAACAGCCCTGCAGGAAATACATGGCAAAGTACCGGCTGAACCCCAGATCCGGGGTGCCGTGCAGGTAACCATCGCCAGGCCGTTGCATCCGCATGGCGATACGATAGGCCCTGCTTCGTTACCGAACTGCTAACCAGCCGGGACCAATTGCATTATTTCCAGAACAGGCCGCGCTTCAGCCCGCGGGTTTTGCGGTTGCTCCACATCTGCACGTACATCCACACGCCCGACAGCGAGAAGAACACCAGCGCCACGCCGGACAGCATGACGATGATCTCTCCGACCAGGCCGAAGGTTTCACCCGAATGGAGGTGGTGGAACAGGCCGAGCATCGAGCGCAACCCGCCACCCTGCGGCGGCGGTGCCATGCAGCGCCAGCCTTCCGGGCAGGTGAAGCCTTCCGGCGGGGCCATGGCAGCCAGTGCTTCGGGCGAAGGGGGTGCCGACGGCCACCAGATGGCAATGTAATGCAGCAGGCCGGTAACGGCCACCCAGACCATGATTATGGCGAAGAATACCGACAACCACCTGTGCCACTTGCGCATCAATTCCTCCTGCCGCTGACGGCTAATGTACGATCCGGTTACTTGCTGCACGTTGGCAACGCCCACTGGCAAGTACCAATGTGTCGCGGGCCGTCGCAGGGATGGGCGGCGTCAGCAGCGCGGGCACTCAACCGGGCACCGGCGCGTGGTTCAGGCGTTGGAATGGCATCCAGACAAATCAGGAGACCTGCCATGACCGATATCAGCGCCATTCGCGAACATATGGAAGTGATCGGGGCGGACGATGTCCATGTCGGCACCGTGGACAAGGTGGACGGGCACCGGATCAAACTGACCCGCCAGGAATCCGCGGTCGAGGCGGAAGGGTTGGAAACCGCCCACGGCGGGCACCACCACTACATCTCCGTCGGCCTGGTGGCCGGGGTGGAGGGCAACGTGGTGCGCCTGAGCGCAACCGCGGCCAATGCGGTCACCTTCGAGGAAGAACCTTACGAATAGGGCGCATCAGCCTGCCCGCCCACCCGCCGCGGGACTTATTTGATTTCATCAACTGAAAAGTTGCGGAGTCAATTATGCAGTGTTAGCCTCTTTTTGGACAATGCGCGGGGAGGGCCTGATCCTCCCCGTAGAACATTGAGGAAAAAGGGGAGAGTTCCATGGTTTCTGTCGTTCGGCGGACTTCGCCCGGCCGCGTGCAAGCTGTTTCGGCTTCGCTGCTGGCCTTGTCAGTTTCCATGGCCTGGGCCGGATCGGCCGCCGCGCAGGACAAACCCGCGGACGAACCCCAGGCGGAACAGGCAATCGTCGTCACCGGTTCGCGCCTTGCGCGCTCTACTTTCGACACGCCGTCCCCCGTTACCGTGCTGGGGGGCGAGGAACTGGAACGGCTGCAAGTGGTCAACGTGGGCGAGGCCGTGTCCGATCTGCCCGCCTTCCGCCCGTCCAACAACCCCAGCACCAACGGCTTCGGCAGCTTCAATGTCGGGGCGCAGATCGTCAACCTGCGCGGCCTGGGGGTGACCCGAAACCTGGTGCTGGTTGACGGTCGCCGCTTTGCCCCGACCACTCGTGAAGGTTCGGTCGATCTCAACTTCATCCCATCCACCCTGGTTTCTCGGGTGGAAGTGGTCACCGGCGGCGCATCTGCCGCCTATGGTTCCGACGCGCTGGCAGGCGTGGTCAACGTGATGCTCGACACCCGGCTCGACGGGCTGAAGGCGCAGATCGATTACGGCATGGCGGAACAGGGCGATGGCGAAAACCTCCACGCCGGGCTCGCCTGGGGCACGCCTTTTGCGGGCGGTGCCGGCCATTTCGTGATTGGCGGCGAATATTCGGACCAGAGCCTGGTTGGCAACTGCTTCACCCGCGACTGGTGCAAGACCGGGGCCGTGGTGACTAACCCCGGCTTTGCCGCAACCAACGCCGCCCCCAATGGCAACGGCTTGCCGCAATATGTTCGCAGCGATGACAACGGCGGCTTCTTCTTCAACCCGGCCGGCGTGGTCAGCCGGATCAACAACGCGACCGGCATCGGCAATGTCATTGCCAACAGCCAGGGCACCGGCGCAATCACCTTCGGCCCCAATGGCAGCGTACTGCCTTCCACTGCCGGAACCCCGGCAGCAGGCCTCAGCCAGGTCGGTGGTTCGCTCTACGCCACTTATACCGATGTCGACCTGATCGCCCCGGTGGAACGCTACACCGCCTTCGCCCATGCCGACCTGGAGCTTTCGGATAACCTCGATGCCTTCATCGAAGGCAGCTACGGCCATGTCGATGGCGGCACTTTCCAGGCGGCCTATTTCACGTCCGGCATCCCGATCTTTGCCGACAACCCCTTTATCCCGGCAGCGATCCGGTCCGTGGCCGGTTTCCCCGCCCCGGCCCAGCCGACCGCGCCTGCCAGCCTGACCCGGCCGGCCACCGGCACATTCAGCCTGGCGAAGATCTTCGATGACCTGGC
>JBARAF010000457.1:0-1877 GCA_049791695.1 Croceibacterium sp. | reverse complement strand
CGCTTGGGCCACATGGTCGGCCCGGGCTGCGGCGAACAGCAGGGCCTCGGCGCGGGCGCCCCAGCCCGCCCCCGGCGGATCAAGCAAGAGTGAACGCACCGCTTCCGCCCCCGGGGTGCCGCCCGGTTCACGGGTCAGCAGCACTTGTTGCCCGCGGGCCCGCAGGGCTTCGGCCAGCAACCGGGCCTGGGTCGATTTGCCCGCGCCTTCACCGCCTTCAAACGTAATGAAGCGTCCGCGCGTCACGAAAACAGGCCGGTGACGCCGTTGACCAGCCGTTCCCACGCATTGGCCCGCGGCACTGCCTCTGCAGCCACCAGCGGGATGTTGTGCGGCGGATGACGGGGGGATTCGACATAGAGCCAGGCCACCCGCTGTCCGCGCTTCACCGGTGCTTCCACCGGGCCGCGATAGCGGATGGAGAGGTGCAGATCGCCTTCCTGACCGTGGGCTACGCTGGCCAGCACCGGGGCGGCGGTGGTCAGGCGCACGGTGCGGGTGGCCCCGTCCTGCACCCTGGCCTGACCGACCACCAGTTGTCCCGGCAAGACGGTGCGGGTGGCGAAGGAATCAAAGCCCCAGCGCAGCAGGTCGCGCGCGGTCTTGTCGCGGATCGCCGGGGTCGGGGCAGAGGCGATGACCATCACCAGCCGCCGTCCGTTGCGTTCAGCCGAACCGAGGAAGTTGTACCCGGCCTGCCTGGTATAGCCGGTCTTGATCCCATCAGCCCCGTCCACCACTCCCGTCACCGGGTCATGATTGGCCTGGGTAATTTCGTGATAGGTCATCCCGCGATGGCCGAAATAGCGGCGGTAGAGGTCGGGAAAACGCACCACCAGCGCCTCCCCCAGAATCGCGAGATCGCGGGCACTGGTGAAGGTCTGCCCTTCGTCAGGCCAGCCGTTGGGGGTGCCGAAATGGGTGTCGCGCATGCCGAGTTCGGCGGCATTGGCATTCATCAGCGCGAGCCAGGCGTCCAGCGTGCCGACTGATTCCTGCGCCACCACCACCGAGGCATCGTTGGCGGAAACAGTGGTGATTCCCAGGATAAGCTGGCCGATGGTCACCCGGTCCCCGGCTTTCAGGAACATGGTGGAACCTTCATTCCACCATTTTTCTTCGAGTTCCGGGGTGATCACCACCTGCTTGTCCGGATTCAGCTTGCCTTCGCGGACCAGTTTGAACGCGGTGTAGGCGGTCATCACCTTGGTGACGGACGCGGGCACGAAGCGGCGGTCATCCTCGCGAGAGAACAGGGTCTGGCCGGTGGACAGGTCGACCAGCAGCGCCACCGGCACTTCCGGCGGGACGGGCGCGGGCAGATCCGTGGTTGCCGGGCCTGGTCCGGAAACGGAATGTTCCAGCGCCGGCGCAGCAGGGGCCACGGGCGGCACAGGGCCGACCGCCGCTTCGGGCGCGGCAGCGGGGGCCACCACTGCACCGGCAACGGTGGCGGCGATCGAACAGGCTGCCGCAGCAGCAAGGAACAAGGTAACGCGCTTCAAGCCAGCTCCGCCGTCAAAGCGGCGGGCGATGTGCCACTTCAGCCGCTCGTGAAGATTCGTGCATCGCTATACCCCGCAGCCCGCACCTTGGCGAGGGAGGCTTCGGCAGCTTTGCGCGTCGTGAACGGACCCATGCGGACCTGCCAGAATTTGCCCGTACGACTGACTGCGCCACCAAGGGCACCGGCCGCCTTGCGCGCCCTGTCCGCGGTGGAGAATGCGGCCACCTGGACGTTGTAACCGTTCTGGATCGGGGCCTGTTGGGCTGCAGAGGCTGCAGCGCGGACGGCCGGACGGGCGGCAGGAGCGACGGCAGCACTGGCAACCGCAGCGGGCGCCGTTTTAGGGACAGGTTGCGGCAACGGGCGAACC
>JBARAF010000456.1:0-1731 GCA_049791695.1 Croceibacterium sp. | reverse complement strand
GCTGACGCGTTCTTCGACTTCGACAAGGCAGTGCTCAAGCCGGAAGGCAAAGCGTCGCTCGACGACCTGACCGCCAAGCTGCAGGGCATGAACCTCGAAGTCATCATCGCCGTCGGCCACACCGACTCGATCGGCACCGATGCATACAACCAGAAGCTGTCGCTGCGCCGCGCTGAAGCTGTCAAGGCTTACATCGTGTCGAAGGGCGTCGACCAGAGCCGCGTGTACACCG
Source organism: Croceibacterium sp. (assembly GCA_049791695.1). GTDB lineage: Bacteria > Pseudomonadota > Alphaproteobacteria > Sphingomonadales > Sphingomonadaceae > Croceibacterium_C. Next base: position 1,499 of record JBARAF010000456.1, on the reverse strand, counting down.
AAGGCAAGGGCGAGACCCAGCCAGTCGCTGACAACGCTACCTCGGAAGGCCGCGCCAAGAACCGTCGCGTGACCGTTGAAGTTGTTGGTACCCGTACCGTCACCAAGTAAAACGGACCCCGGCGCGCCTTGTGCGCGCCAGTTCCTGAAAGCCGCCCGGCGCAAGCCCGGCGGCTTTTTTCACGTCCGTGCGCCAAGCGTGTGACACCGTACAGTAGCCGGGCTTGCCTGCCGGTTTAATGGGAACGGGAGATTTTCCCGGATCGAGGTGTCCATGGACAGAAACATCAAGCCGCACGCGGGCTTCGTGCAGGTGCGCGGCGCGCGTGAACACAACCTGAAGAACGTGAGCCTCGAAATCCCGCGTGACGCGCTGGTCGTGTTTACCGGCGTGTCGGGCTCGGGCAAGTCCTCGCTCGCCTTCGGCACCTTGTACGCGGAAGCGCAGCGGCGCTACCTTGAATCGGTGTCGCCGTACGCACGCCGGCTGTTCCACCAGATGCCGGTACCCGAAGTCGACCACATCGACGGCTTGCCGCCTGCGGTCGCGCTACAGCAGCAGCGCGGCTCGCCCACTGCGCGATCGTCGGTCGGCAGCGTCAGCACCTTGTCAAATTCGCTGCGCATGCTGTACTCGCGCGCCGGCGACTACCCGCGCGGCCAGAAACTGCTCTACGCAGAATCGTTTTCGCCGAATACGCCGGATGGCGCCTGCCCGCAGTGCCATGGCCTGGGGCGCGTGTATGAGGTGACCGAGCAATCGATGGTGCCGGACGACTCGCTGACCATCCGCGAACGCGCGGTCGCCGCATGGCCAACGGCGTGGCACGGGCAGAACCTGCGCGATATCCTGGTCACGCTCGGCCACGACGTCGATACCCCCTGGCGCGACCTGCCTGAGAAAACCCGCAACTGGATCCTGTTCACCGACGAACAGCCGACCGTTCCGGTGTACGCCGGCTTCACGCCGGAGGAAACCAAGCGCGCCCTGAAGCGCAAGGAGACGCCGAGCTACCAGGGCACCTTTACCGGCGCGCGGCGCTACGTGCTGCACACCTTCGCCAACACCGAAAGCGCGTCGATGAAGAAGCGCGCCGCGCGCTACATGGTCAGTACAAGCTGCCCGCTGTGCGAGGGCAAGCGGCTGCGGCCGGAATCGCTATCCGTCAAATTCGAGGGCCATGACATCGCCGACATCTCGCGCATGCCGCTAGAACGGCTGGCGTCCCTGCTGCGCCCGTACGCGGACGGTAGCGCGCGCAAGGACGCGAAAAAGGCCGCCGAACACCCCGAGAAGCTGATCGTCATGCAGCGCATTGCCGCCGACCTGGTCGAGCGCCTCGATGTGCTGCTTGACCTGGGGCTTGGATACCTGGCGCTCGAGCGCGGCACGCCGACCCTGTCGCCGGGCGAACTGCAGCGGCTGCGCCTCGCGACGCAGGTACGCTCCAACCTGTTCGGCGTGGTGTACGTGCTCGATGAACCGTCGGCCGGCCTGCA
>JBARAF010000455.1:0-9294 GCA_049791695.1 Croceibacterium sp. | reverse complement strand
GACCCGGCCATGGTCGATGCCTGGCACGCGGCCGGCATGGCCCTGGGCGGCACTTGCGACGGACCCCCGGGTCGGCGCGATTACGGCCCGTCGCCCATGTACGGCGCCTATATGCGCGATCCGGTTGGCAACAAGCTGTGCGCCTTCTGCGCCCTGCCGGCTGACGCCTGAATATCGGGCACACCCGGCACTCCGCCGGGGTGGCTGCAGGCGGCACTGCGGCGTAAGATGCTCCGGGCTGGCGTCTGCCCGATTACGGGCGCATTTATCTGGCTTACCTGCGCGATCCTGATGGCACCAAGCTGAGCGCAACCTTCCGGGAAGAACGATGACCATGGAAACCGTCAGCACCAACCGCAGTTTCGGCGGCACCCAGGGCGTGTACCGCCACCAGTCGACCGAAACCGGCACCGAAATGACCTTCGCGGTCTACGTGCCCGATCATGCGCCGGGCAGGAAGCTGCCGGTGGTTTGGTACCTGTCGGGCCTGACCTGCACCCACGCCAACGTGATGGAAAAGGGCGAATACCGCCGCGCCTGCGCGGAACATGGCGTGATCCTGGTGGCCCCGGACACGTCCCCTCGCGGTGATGACGTGCCCAATGACGAAGCCTATGATTTTGGCCAAGGCGCAGGCTTCTATGTCGATGCGACCGAACAGCCGTGGGCGGCGAATTTCCGCATGCGCAGCTACATCGAAAGCGAACTGCCCGCGCTGGTGGCAGCCAATTTCCCGGTCGACATGGACCGCCAGGGGATCACCGGCCATTCGATGGGCGGCCACGGCGCGATGACCATCGCCTTGCGCAACCAGGGCCGGTTCCGTTCGGTCAGCGCCTTTTCCCCGATCGTCAGCCCGCTGAATTGCCCCTGGGGTGAAAAGGCGCTGGGCGGATACCTGGGCGCGGACAAAGCCCAATGGGCGCAATATGATGCCTGCGCGCTGATTGCCGGCGGGGCCCGTTTGCCGGCGCTATTGGTGGACCAGGGCACCGCCGACAACTTCCTGATTGAGCAGCTGAAGACTCATTTGCTGGACGAAGCGTGCCGCAATGTGGATATGGCCGCCACGATCCGGCTGCAGGATGGCTACGATCACTCCTATTATTTCGTATCTACCTTCATGCACGAACATATCGGTTGGCACGCGGAAAGGCTGAAGCGTTGAGTAGCAAGCAACAGAGGATCCAGCAGATCCTCGTCGATCACCGGGACCAGGAAGGTCCGCTGTTGCCGATCCTGCATGATGTGCAGCACGAATTCGGCTGCGTCGATGCCGAGGCGGAAGCGATCATCGCGCTGGGGCTGAACCTCAGCCGCGCCGAAGTGCATGGCGTGGTCAGCTTCTACCACGATTTCACCGCCACGGCCGATCCGCGCCCGGTGGTGCAGATCTGCCGCGCAGAAAGCTGCAAGGCCCGCGGCGTGGAAGGGCTGATGGATGCCGCCCGCACCGCCGCCGGTGAACGGGTGAAGCTGCACACCGTCTATTGCCTCGGTCTGTGTTCGTCCGGCCCGAACGCGCGCGTGGGTGACACGCTGCACGCGCGGCTGGATGCTGCGGCCCTGGCCCAAGTGATCGAGAACGCCTGATGTTGATTCGTATTTCCGACGACGCCCTGGCCCGCGCCCTTGGCGCCGATGCCCTGGCCGCCGCTTTCGCTGCCAAGGGACATGAAGTTCACCGCGTGTCCAGCTGGGGCATGCACTGGCTAGAACCACTGGTCGAAGTGGACGGGAAAGGCTTTGGCCCCGCCACCCTGGCCGACGTTGACGCGATCCTCGACGGATCGAGCGCCAAGTCCATCGGCGTGATCGCCGACCACCCGTTCATCGCCAGGCAGCAGCGCCTGACCTTCAGCCGCGCCGGCAAGACCCGCCCGACCAGCCTGGACGATTACCAGGCAACCGGCGGTTTCGCGGGCCTCACCCGCGCCCGCGCGATTGGCCCGGAAGCCATCGTGGCCGAAGTGCTCGCTTCCGGCCTGCGCGGCCGTGGCGGTGCGGGCTTCCCCGCCGGGATCAAGTGGAAGACCGTGGCCGGTGCCGTGGCGGACCAGAAATACATCGTCTGCAATGCCGACGAAGGCGACAGCGCCACCTTTGCCGACCGCATGGTGATGGAAGGCGATCCCTTCCAGCTGATCGAAGGCATGGCCATTGCCGGCCTCGCCGTGGGTGCGACGCGCGGATACATCTATTGCCGCAGCGAATATCCCGACGCGATCCGCAAGCTGAACGCAGCGCTGGTCCAGTGCGCGCAGATCATCGCCCCGTTCGTGTGCGAAGTGCGCATGGGCGCGGGCGCCTATGTCTGCGGTGAAGAAACCAGCCTGCTCAACAGCCTGGAAGGCAAGCGCGGCGAAGTGCGCGCCAAGCCGCCGCTGCCCGCCCTGGAAGGCCTGTTCGGCCGTCCGACCGTGGTCAACAACGTGCTCACGCTCGCGGCCATTCCGCACATCCTGACCGAAGGCGGCGCCAGCCTGTACGACAGTCTGGGCGTCAACCGGTCCAAGGGCACAATGCCGATCCAGCTGGCCGGCAACATCAAGCATGGCGGCCTGTACGAAGTGGCCTTCGGCATCACCCTGGGTGAACTGGTCAATGACATTGGCGGCGGCACTGCCAGCGGCCGGCCGGTCAAGGCCGTCCAGGTCGGCGGCCCGCTGGGCGCATACCTGCACCCGGAACAGTTCGACATTCCCTTCGATTACGAAGCCTATGCCGCGGTCGATGCGCTGATCGGACACGCCGGGCTGACCGTGTTCGACGACACTGCGGACATGAGCGGCATGGCCCGTTTCGCGATGGAATTCTGCGCGGCGGAAAGCTGTGGCAAGTGCACCCCGTGCCGCATCGGTTCCACCCGCGGGGTCGAACTGATCGACCGCATCCGCAGCTCTGGCGGCCGCCAGCGCGACGTGCTGGAACTGGCCCCGCAGATGCACAATACGCCCAAGGATGCGGGCCGCCTGCCGGAACAGGAAATCGCCCTGCTGACCGACCTGTGCGACACGATGAAGTTCGGCTCGCTCTGCGCGCTGGGCGGCTTCACGCCGTACCCGGTGATGAGCGCGCTGCGCCACTGGCCGGAAGACTTCACCCGCCCCGCGGGTGCCAAGGTCGCCGAACCGGCGGAGTGAGCGCAGCGGCATGATCCTCGGCGCGGTCCTCGCAGGTGGACTGTCCACCCGCTTCGGCAGCGACAAGGCGCTGGCGGAGTTGCAGGGCCGCACCCTGATTGCCAGGGCGGTGGATGCGCTGTCGGGCTGGTGCGATTTCGTGGTGGTGGTCGGGCGCGAGACGGCCCCGGCCCCGTGCATCCCCGATTGGCCCCATCCCGGCATGGGGCCGCTGGGCGGGATCGCCGCGGCGCTGCGGTACGCAGGCGACGAAAACTATGCTACAGTCCTGACATGTGGCGTGGATTCGGTACTGTTGCCGGCCAATCTGCCGGAACTGCTGGGGCCTGCCCCGGCATATATCGCCAGCCAGCCCGTCATCGGGCACTGGCCGGCAAGTGCGGCTGGTGTAGTGGAAACCATCCTTCTGGGCGCGGGAAAGCATTCAATGCTTGCGTTCGCAGGGGCGGTTGGCGCAACAGCCGTAGCGATCGAGACTGCGCCTTATAACATAAATACCCCGGCTGACCTTGCGCAGGCGCAAGGGGCCGAGATGGAGCGAGACAATGGGTTTTGAACGTCAGCAGGATTTCGGCACTCCCGAGGTCAAGTCCGACGCAGCGGTAACGCTGACCATCGATGGCCGCGAAGTCACCGTGCCGGCCGGCACCAGCGTGATGCGCGCGGCTGCCGAAACCGGCGGTTCGATCCCCAAACTGTGCGCCACTGACAACATGAAGGCTTTCGGTTCGTGCCGGATGTGCCTGGTTGAAATCGAAGGCGCGCGCGGCACCCCGGCCAGCTGCACCACCCCCGTTGCCCCCGGCATGAAGGTCAAGACCCAGACCCCGCGGCTGGACAAGCTGCGCAAGGGGGTAATGGAACTGTACATTTCCGATCACCCGCTGGACTGCCTGACCTGCAGCGCCAACAACGATTGCGAATTGCAGGACACGGCTGCCCAAGTCGGCCTGCGCGATGTGCGCTATGGCTACGAAGGTGCCAACCACCTCGGCCTCGCCACCGACAGTTCCAACCCCTATTTCGATTTCGACCCGAGCAAGTGCATCGCCTGCAGCCGCTGCGTACGCGCCTGTGACGAAGTGCAGGGCACTTTCGCGCTGACCATCGACGGCCGCGGCTTTGCCACCAAGGTCAGCGCCGGGCAGGCGGATGACAGCTTCCTGTCCAGCGAATGCGTTTCGTGCGGTGCCTGCGTGCAGGCCTGCCCGACCGCGACCCTGCAGGAAAAGACTGTCAAGGCGATCGGCAAGCCGGAACGCGCCGTGGTCACCACGTGCGCCTATTGCGGCGTCGGCTGCACCTTCCGCGCCGAAATGCGCGGCGAACAGATTGTCCGCATGGTGCCGTGGAAAGACGGCAAGGCCAACCATGGCCATTCCTGCGTCAAGGGCCGCTTCGCCTGGGGTTACGCCAACCACCAGGACCGCATCACCAAGCCGATGATCCGCGACACCATCGACCAGCCCTGGCGCGAAGTCAGCTGGGAAGAAGCGATCGGCTTCGCGGCTGACCGGATCAAGGGCATCAAGGCCGAACACGGCCCGCGCGCACTGGGCGGCATCACCTCCAGCCGCTGCACCAATGAAGAAACCTTCCTGGTGCAGAAGCTGATCCGCGCCGGCTTCGGCGCCAACAACGTCGATACCTGCGCCCGCGTGTGCCACAGCCCGACCGGGTTCGGCCTGTCGACCACCTTCGGCACCAGCGCCGGCACGCAGGACTTCGATTCCGTGATGGATTCGGACGTGATCCTGGTGATCGGGGCCAACCCGACCGATGCCCACCCGGTGTTCGGCAGCCGCATGAAGCAGCGCCTGCGCCAGGGTGCCAAGCTGATCGTGATCGATCCGCGCCGCATTGATCTGGTGCGCAGCCCGCACATCGAAGCCGCCCACCACCTGCCGTTGCAGCCGGGAACCAACGTGGCCGTGCTGACCAGCCTGGCCCACGTGATCGTGACCGAGGGCCTGGCGGATGAAGCGTTCATCCGCGAACGGTGTGACTGGGACGAATTCCAGGACTGGGCCCGCTTCGTGGGCCAGGAACGGAACAGCCCCGAATTCCTCGAAGCCGTCACCCGCGTTCCGGCGCAGACCGTGCGCGAAGCTGCCCGCCTGTTCGCCACCGGCGGCAATGGCGCGATCTATTACGGCCTGGGCGTGACGGAACACAGTCAGGGTTCCAGCACCGTGATGGCGATTGCCAACCTGGCCATGGCCACCGGCAACATCGGCCGCCGCGGCGTGGGCGTGAACCCGCTGCGCGGACAGAACAACGTTCAGGGTGCCTGCGACATGGGCAGCTTCCCGCATGAACTGTCCGGTTACCGGCACATTTCGGACGCCGCCACCCGCGCGCTGTTCGAAGCCGACTGGGGCGTGACGCTGGATGCCGAGCCGGGCCTGCGCATCCCCAACATGCTGGATGCCGCTGTCGATGGCAGCTTCAAGGCAATCTACATCCAGGGTGAAGACATCCTGCAGTCCGATCCGGATACGCACCACGTCGCGGCCGGTCTGGCGGCGATGGATTGCGTGATCGTGCATGACCTGTTCCTCAACGAAACGGCCAATTACGCCCACGTCTTCCTTCCGGGTTCGACCTTCCTGGAAAAGAACGGCACTTTCACCAACGCCGAACGCCGGATCCAACCGGTGCGCAAGGTGATGGAACCGGCCAACGGGTATGAAGACTGGGAAGTGACCCAGATGCTCGCCAATGCCGTTGGTTGTGACTGGAATTATGGCCATGCCGGCGAAATCCTCGCCGAAGTCGCGCGCTTGACGCCGACTTTCGCGGGCGTTTCGTGGGAACGCGTCGCCAGCGGCGAACCGCTTCAATGGCCGGTCAATGAAAAGGCACCGCAGGGCAGCCCGATCATGCACGTGGACGGCTTCGTGCGCGGCAAGGGCAAGTTCGTGGTCACCGAATATATCCCGACCGACGAACGCACCGGGCCGCGTTATCCGCTGCTGCTGACCACCGGCCGCATCCTCAGCCAGTACAACGTCGGCGCGCAGACCCGCCGCACCGGCAACGTCGCCTGGCATGCGGAAGACGTGCTGGAACTGCACCCGACCGACGCGGAAAACCGCGGCCTGCGCGATGGTGACTGGGCGCGGCTGGCCAGCCGGGCCGGGGAAACCACCCTGCGCGTCAAGGTTACCGACCGCGTGGCACCGGGCGTGGTCTACACCACGTTCCACCACCCCGACACGCAGGCCAACGTGGTCACCACCGACAATTCCGACTGGGCAACCAATTGCCCGGAATACAAGGTGACCGCGGTGCAGGTGACGCCGTCCAACGGCCCCAGCGAATGGCAAGAAAAGTACAACGCCCAGGCCAATCGTTCGCGCCGCATCGAAGGCCTGGAAATGGAGCCTGCCGAATAATGGATATCTCCAAGCTGCGCCGCATGGCCGACCAGATCGGCAGCAACTATGCGGCCATCGGCCATGATAACGCGGTGCTGGCCACGGCGGACCATATCCGCAAGTTCTGGGACCCGCGGATGAAGGCGGCGATCTTTGCCGACGATCGCGGGGCGCTGAACGACATCGCCCACAAAGCGATCGATTTGCTGGCGGCCGGGATCACCCCGGCCCCGCAGTCCAGCGGAACCGAGTTCAACCGGGTGAACGAGGTTGGCCATAACGACGCGGGCTGAGGCCACCGAATTTGCCGCCAGCGGTGCGAGCCGCCCGGTAACGCGGCAATGGGTGCCCGAAGCGCCGGTGGCGCTGGAATTCAACGGCCTGTCCTACGCCGTTATGATGGCCAGCCCCAACGACCTGGCCGACTTCGCGCTCGGCTTTGCGCTGACCGAAGGGCTGGCCAGGCAACCGGCTGACCTGACCGACATCGACGTGGCCGAAGTGCCCAACGGCTGGATCGTGCGGGCGCAACTGTCCGGCCTCGGCATCGACCAGCTGACTGACCGCGTCCGCACCCGCGTAGCGGAATCCAGCTGCGGCCTGTGCGGAATCGAAAACCTCGAAGCCGTCGCCCGCGCCCTGCCCCCGGTCCCGGCGCATGGCCCGCTGGCCCCGGCGGCGATCTTTGCCGCACTTGGCGCGCTGCGCAATCACCAGCCGCTCGGCCGCGCCACCGGCGCCGCCCACGCTGCCGCTTTCTGCGAGATGGACGGCACGATCCTGCACGTGCGCGAAGACGTTGGCCGCCACAACGCGATGGACAAACTGATCGGCGCGCTGGCCGGTGCCGGACTGGACCCGGCGGCAGGCTTCATCCTGTCCACCGCGCGCTGTTCCTACGAAATCGTCGAAAAGACCGTCCGCGCCGGCGCGCATACGCTCGTCACCGTGTCCTTGCCGACCAGCATGGCGGTGATGCGGGCGGAGAGTGCCGGGCTGAGCCTGTGGAGCCTGGCGCGGGATGACAGCGTGTTGCGGGTGAACGGCCCGGCGGCTTAACGCCGCACCAGATACACCGCATATTCCGCGCGCCAGTTGGCGACGGCGGCGCCCACTTCGCGGTCCTGGGTGAAGAACCAGCTCTTTTCCACCTGCACGCCCTTGTCGCGCAGCAGCTGTTCAAAATCCGCGATGGTCAGGTGGTGGATGTTGTCGGTTTCGTACCAGGTGACCGGCAGGTGCCGCGTCACCGGCATGCGCCCGTGCATCAGCAGGTCCAGCCGCATCCGCCAGTAGCCGAAGTTGGGGAAGCTGACGAACGCCTGCCGGCCGACGCGCAGCAGTTGTTCCAGCATCAGGTCCGGCCGCCGGGCGGTCTGCAGCGTCTGGCTGAGGATCGCGAAATCGTAAGCGCCGTCGGGATATTCGGCCAGGTCGCGGTCGGCATCGCCCTGGATCACGCTGAGCCCGCGGCTGACGCACAGTTCCACGTTTTCCGGGTCCAGTTCCAGCCCGCGCGCGTCCCCGCCGCGCTCGTCACGCAGCACCGCCATCAAGGCACCGTCGCCGCAGCCGACATCCAGCACCCGCGCCCCGGCGGGCACGTGGCGGGCGATCACCGCCAGATCGGGACGCAACGATGTGGTCATGGCTGCCCCCGCTGCGCATTGGCGGCCATGCGTTCCATCAGCCGTTCCGGAAAAGCCGGTTCGGCCCAGCCGAACGGGCGATACACTTCATGCGCGTCCAGCGTGCTCAAGGCCCAGCGGCGCAGGCCTTGCAGCCGCGGATGGGCGAGCAGGTGGGCGACCATCGCCTTGCTCAGCCCCAGCCCGCGATGCGGTTCCAGCACGTGGACATCGGCCAGCCAGGCAAATGTGGCATGGTCGGTAATCACGCGGGCAAACGCGACCTGTTCGCCCTGGTGGAACACGGCGACGCACAGGCTGTTGGCAATCGCCCGCTGCACCGTTTCCAGTGCAATACCGGGCGACCAGTAGGACCGCGAGAGGTAGGCATGGGCCGCCAGCGGATCGATCAGGCTCTGATCGTCGGTCAGCTCGTATCCGGGGGGCAGCACGGTCATCCGATGAAGCCCTTGATCACCCGGTCCAGCGCCGGGACATCCAGCAGGAAGCTGTCATGGCCATAAGGCGCGCTCAGTTCCACGAAGCTGACCGCCGCCGCATTGGCATTGAGCGCGTGGACCACGCTGCGCGATTCGCCGGTCGGGTACAGCCAATCGGTATCGAAGCTGATGACGCAGAAGCGCGCCTTGCTGGCGGCAAAGGCATCGGCCAATTTGCCGCCGTGTTCTTCCGCCAGGTCGAAATAATCCATCGCCCGGGTGATGTAGAGGTAGCTGTTAGCATCAAACCGGTTGGTGAAGGCCAGCCCCTGATGGCGCAGGTAACTTTCCACCTGGAAATCGGCATCGAAGCCGAAGCTTTTCGAATCGCGATCCTGCAACCGGCGGCCGAATTTCTCGGTCAGCCCGGCTTCCGACAGGTACGTGATGTGCGCTGCCATGCGGGCAACGGACAGCCCCTTTTCCGGCCCTTTGCCGCCGGCGTAGTAATCCCCGCCCTGCCATTCCGGATCGGCCATGATCACCTGCCGGCCGACTTCGTGGAAGGCGATGTTCTGCGCGCTGTGGCGGGCGGTGGTGGCAATCGCCAGCACGCGGTCCGCCCGGTCCGGCCAATTGGCCGACATGCTGAGCGCCAGCATCCCGCCCATCGACCCGCCGACCACGGCATAGAGCCGGGCAA
>JBARAF010000454.1:0-2876 GCA_049791695.1 Croceibacterium sp. | reverse complement strand
GCCCGATGCGCCCGTGGCCCGCCCCGCCTGTGCCCATTCGGCAGCGCGCGGCAACAGCGGCACGGCCGCCGGATCGATCACCACCTGCACGCCTGAAGCGCGCGCCATTTCCAGCCCGTGGCCGATCAGGCCGAATCCGGTCACGTCGGTCAGCGCATGGACCGCCGCGATCCCGCCCAGCTGCTGCCCCACGGTGTTGAGCCGGGTGGTGCTGGCCAGCATCGCCGCATAGTCTTCGCCCGCGAGTTCGCCGCGCTTCAACATCGCGGAATAGAAGCCAACGCCGATCGGCTTGGTCAGGATCAGCACGTCACCTGGCAGCGCGCCCGCATTGGTGCGGATGTTCGCCGCCGGGGCCTCCCCGATCACCGCCAGGCCATAGATCGGCTCCGCGCTGTCAATCGAATGGCCGCCCGCCACAGGAATGCCCGCAGCCCGGCACGCCGCCGCCCCGCCCGCCAGGATGTCCCGCACCACGCCGGTTTCAATCCGGCCGAGCGGAATGCCCAGGATCGCCAGCGCAAACAGCGGCCGTGCGCCCATGGCATAGACATCGGAAATGGCATTGGTCGCGGCGATCTGGCCGAAATGGTGCGGATCGTCGACAATCGGCATGAAGAAATCGGTCGTGGCCACCAGGCACCGGCCGTCAGGATCATTGGCGTCCACCTGCCACACCGCTGCATCGTCAGCCTGCCCGTTGCCGACCAGCAATTGCGGGAAACTGTCGTCAAATTGCCCGTGGAGCAATTCGCGCAGCACCGCCGGTGACAGCTTGCACCCGCACCCGCCGCCATGGGCAAGTTCGGTCAGCCGGAACGGCGCATTGTTTTCAGTGTCGCTGGCGGACATAGGCTCCCTCTTGGGAACCGCCTTAAACGGCCCGGACGCACTTGGCAATGTACTTAGCTAGCTAAGAATGTACTCAGCGCCACTTGTCCACGCTGAACAGCGGGCTGCCACCCTTGGCCCCGGCGCGGAAACCGGAACCGCCGATCAGGCGGCCGCTGATCATCTTGAACGCGCCCTGGGTTTCCCCGCCGGTGACGATGATCTCGAAATCCTCGGGCCGGAACATCGACACTTCTTCTTCCGGATCAGCCTTCAGCCATGTGGCGTAAGGCTCGATCCCGGCTTCGGCGTGGGGCTTGATCAGGGTCGTAGTCCACTGGTCATCCCAGTAATACTTGGCCTTGATCTTCGCGTTTTCGGCGCACCATTCGACCAGCGACTGTTTGTCGTAACCCAGCTTGGCGAAATCCTTCGCCACCAGAGGGTCCATCACGATGAACGGCGGGCTGAAATGGTCGGTCGCGGTGATGCAGCGCTTGAACTTTTCCTGCCAGGTTTCGCGCGGGCCAAAGCCGGACTGGGTGTACCAGCCGCCAAAGAAGATGCCGACGGTGCTTTCTTCCGCCTTGTGGCCCTTGGAGACATGGAACGGCTCCCACGGGCTCGCTTCCTCGTTTTCCGCGAAGCAGGCGGTGGTGTTCCAGTTGCTGCCGACCGAACCCATGTAGGTCAGGCCCGGTTCGCTGCCGCCCTGCCCGTTCATGCTGAGCAGGCAATAGGCGCGGCCGATGGTGGCATTGGCGTGGTTGTACGGCCCCATCGCACCGATGCCGCAATTCATGCCGATTTCATTGCGGATCGGGCCGTTGACCACGCTGATCGTGGCCCAGCTGGTGGTGGAACTGGAACGTGCGGAAAAACCGCTGGAACACAGCGCCAGGATCACTGGCAGGTATTCCGGCCGCGCCCCCGCCATCACCGCGTTGATGGCGACCTTCTCCACGTCGAAGTCCCACTTTTCGCGGAAAGCCGTGGGGGCCATGCGGTTGACGAACATGTCGCCGGCATGGCTGGTGCCCTTCAGCATCGCTTCCACGCGCTGTTCAGTCGGCAAGATGATCGGCAGGTAATCGGTCCACCCTTCCAGGATGAACCGCTGGCGCAGGTTGTCCTCCGTATCCGGTTCCAGGAAACGGGGGGTAGTACGGGTGAAAGTGGCGCCCTTGTAATCCTCGTCCGTCAGCGGGCTGGTCAGCCCTTCCAGGACGACCTCCATGAACGGCTTCTTGTTTATCGGGTCCGTGCCTTCGATGTAGGCGCGCAGTTCACCGGGGCTGAGGCCCACGACCGGCTGCGGGACGAAGGCGTTGCGCGTGGTCGGCATCCCCGCCGCCAGCGTGGCGGCCTTGGCCAGCCGCGCAAATGCGTGGGTGCTCACCGGGATCGTGGGGATCCCGGCCTTTTCCAGTTCCAATGCGAACCCCACGACCGTGGGGCAACAAGTGCTTCAGAGACCAACGCCGATGATGGCGGCGTGGCCCCCGGCCACGACTTTTGCCCGCATCTCAGGATCGTCGACCCAGCTTTCTTTCGGCCGGATCATCCGCGTTTCGACCCGCGGCATATGTTCCGCAAACCACAGCCGCAGCTGTTCCATGAACACGTCGGCATTATCGAACAGGCAATCGATCAGGTACAGCACCTTGCCGTCCAGCGATTCAGGACGGGTGGCCAGGCGCTTGCCTTCCACCTTGGGCGGGTATCCCCGCGGGTCCATCACCGTGATCAATTCGGCCATTGCCTGCTCCTCACGCCCCCTGCTCCTAAAACCTCGACGCCGGGGTAATCGTTAGGATGCAATCTATTTCCTCAGCAACGGGTTTGTCAACCGCGCATTGTGGCCTATCCTGCCGGTAATATGGCAGTTTGGGAGAATTACCGATGAAGGCAACCTTGGGGATTGCGGCGATTACGCTGGTGGCCGGCAGTGCCGCGCTGGCCCAGAGCGGCAGCAATGACAGCGCCAACTGGCAGGCCGTTGCCGCCTGCGCCGGCAAGTCCAGTGCAGCCGAGCGGCACGGCTG
>JBARAF010000453.1:0-3919 GCA_049791695.1 Croceibacterium sp. | reverse complement strand
TCACGAAATTCCAGCGCGCTTTCGGTAATCAGTGGCTGGCTGCCCATGCCTTCACCCTGTGCCCGACATCCGCCCGCAGGTTTTCCCAGAACAGCGGGATGTCATAAACGTGATAGTTGTTGCCCGGCAGCACGAAGGGGCCAAGCTGGGGTGGATCGCCGATCAGCAGCAGCCCGTCCGGCCCGCAGCGGGCAGGCACGGCACCGGGAACCAGATTGCCGCCCTTCAGATCGTCATCCGGCACCAGCGTGCCCAGGTTGGCAGTGATGCCCGCCTTGCCACCGGAAGTGCCGGTCAGCGGATTGATGCACAGGATCGGATCCATGCCCTTGGGCTGGCCATCCAGCCCCGGCGTGCGGCGATAGACATCCAGCAACATCCCCGGGTCCGCCGGTTCGGCAAAGCTCGCCCAGCTGACCAGGCAACCGCCCTCTTGCGCAGTGGTGCAGGCGGGCAGGCCCAGTGCGGGCAGGTCATGCGCCGGGGAAATCGGCCAGCCGATGGGATAGGCCGCGGCGATTCGTGCTTGCAACGGGGTGCCGGCAATCTTGCGCTGCATCAGCCGCAGCAGGTGCAGCGCACCCTGGCTGTGCCCGGCCAGGACGATGGGTTGTTCCGGCGGGATGCTGGCAACAAACTGGTCGAACGCCATAGCCACGTCGGCATAGGCGGCATCCACTGCCCGGCGCGCATCGGGCTTGGCGCTGATCATCGCGCCGAAAGTCGCCTGCCGGTATTGCGGAGCCCAGACGTCGGCATTGTCGGCCAGCGGGCTGGCCATGCCGCGCAGGAACAGGCGGGCCTGGTCTTGTGCCGCCTTGTCCGCCAGCGGGGCGTTCCAGTGCGACCGGTCAAAGTAACTGGTCGGGTGGACGAAGAACAAGGCGTACCGGACGCCGCCCAGGTCAGGCGCAGGCAAGGCACCCTGTGGTTGCCAGTGTGACGGGTCCAGCCCGCGGGCGTTGGTCGGGTGCGAATACCACGAGGCCGGATCGGCATAGGCATTGGCCGCCAGCGGTTCCTGTTGTTCAAACTGCGATGTTGGCACCAGCGCCATTTCGGTCAGCCGGCCGCCCCACAGGCGCAGCGCAAACAGTGCCGCCGCAACCAGCAGGATGCCGACGACGATGACGTAGAGGAATTTACGCGCCATCGGCTGCGGCATCCCGTTCGCTGGTTTCGCTGCGGCGTTGCAGCGCTACCTTGATCATCGCCAGCAACGGATCGGCCAGGAACAGGCCGAGGATGCCGAACAGCAGGCCCATGATCAGCTGCATCCCCAGCACCAGCGCCGGGGCCAAGTCGACCGTCTTCTTGGCGATCAGCGGGATCACCACATAGCCGTCGAAGTTCTGGATCACGAAATAGACGACGATGGTGTAAAGCCCCATGTCGACCCCGCCGGAAAAGCCGACCAGGATCATCAGCGCGCCCGATACCAGTGCGCCGACATTGGGAATGAAGGCCAGCAGCCCGGTCAGGATGCTGAGCAGGGCGGCCATCGGCACGCCGTAAACCGCCAGCATCACCCAGGTTACCACCCCTTCGAACACCATGCCGACGATCCGCCCGGCCATCAGGCGGCGCATCGTGTGGCTCATCCGGCTGACGGTGACGTAGAAATCGCTGCGTTGGTGGGCGGGCAGCATCCAGGCCACGCCGCGTTCGTACAGGCGCGGTTCCAGCGCGATGTAGATGCCCAGGATGGCGATCATCAGCAGGCTGGTCAGCGATCCGACGATGCCGCCCAGCGCGCGGGTGACAGTGCCCACGCCGTCCACCAGCCGCCCGGCAATCTGCTGCACGCTTTCGGGATTGATGTCGAAGCCCTGCGCCTGCAGCCAGTCGAGCGTCAGGACTGCCTGCCTGGAAACGATTTCCGGCAATTGCGCCGCTTCGCGCGAAATCTGTGAACCGGCGAAATATCCCAGCCAGACCAGGAACGCGACTGTCAGCAGCAGCACGATGGCAATCCGCAGGTTGCGCCCGATCGGCAGAATGCGGCCCAGCAGCCGCGACCCGCCGTCGATCATCGCGGCGAACACCAGCCCGCCGAAAATCACCAGCAGCGATTGCGAAACATAGATCGCCAGCACCGCCAGCCCGACGATCAGGACCCAGACAAGCGCCTTCTTTGCTTCCAGCCGCAATTCCGGGTTGGCGATTTCGGTTGGGCTTGGCCGGTCGTCGTGGCCTTGCTGGCGGTGTTCGGCGTCGGCCATATGCGGTCCCCTCAGTTACGCAGTTCGGGATGCAGCGAAGTGCCCGCGCGGCCGGGGCGCAAGGCGTTCCACCAGCTCAACGGATTGTACCCGGCGCTGCCATCGAGCGAGAAAGTGAGCACTTCCGCGCGTCCGCCAATGTCCGCAATCGGCACCGGCCCGCCCAGGCCGTTTTCAAACCCGGCGGCAAAGCGGCTGTCAGCCGAATGATCGCGGTTATCGCCCATCAGGAACACGTGGCCATCAGGCACGGTGACCTCGTCAAAATTATCGCCCAGCGAATTGGGATAATGGTCGATGGTTACGTAGCTGGCGCCATTGGGCAGGGTTTCACGGTAGGTCGGCGGTTCATAGACCTCGCGCCCGTTGGGCAGGCGGCGGCGGTAATCGTCGAACGTGGCGAGGCATGGCGCGCCGTTACACAGCTGCTGGTCCGCCACCGGGATTTGCACCGGCACTTCCACTTCACGGGGGATTTCGCGGCCGTTGAGAATTATCTGGCCGTTGACCATCGCGATCCGGTCCCCGGGCAGGGCGATCACCCGCTTGATGTAATCTTCCGCCCGGTCAGGCGGCACCACGATGACGATGTCGCCATAGGCCGGAGTGGCCGGGGCGATTCGCCATGTGCCGCGTGGCAGGACATGGAACGAAGCGGACACCCAGCTCCAGCCATAGGGATACTTGCTGACGATCAGCCGGTCACCCACCAGCAGCGTCGGCACCATGCTGGCGCTGGGGATGTAGAACGGCTTGGCCACCAGCGTGTGGAATGCCAGCACGCCCAGCAGCATCAGCGCCAGCCCGCGCATCTCGTGCAGCCAGTTGACCTTGCTCTTGCCAGGCTTCGGGGCCGGCTTGGGGCCGGGGGCATTGGTATCGGTGTTGTTGGATGGTGTGTCGTTCACGGGCTCGATACCGGGGATGCTGGTCATGCGGGGCGGGCCTCTATCACGACGAAGGCCTGGGCCCATGGATAATCGTCGGTCATGGTCAAATGGATTACCCCCTCGTGCCCTGCGGGGATCAGTTCAGCCAACCGGTCCGCTGCGCCGCCGGTCAGGTGCAGCGAAGGGGCGCCGGACGGGCCGTTGACCACGCCGATGTCCTTCAAGAACACCCCGCGCTTGAACCCGGTTCCAACGGCCTTCGAAAAGGCTTCCTTGGCCGCGAATCGCTTGGCCAGGGTTCCGGCTCGGGTATGCGGGCGCGATGCCGCCTTGGCCTGTTCGATGACGGTGAAGCAGCGCTGTTCGAACCGGTTGCCATGCCGCGCCAGCGCCGCCTCGATCCGGGCGATGCTGCACAGGTCGGAACCCAGGCCGATGATCAACGCGCGCTGTCCATCAACTCGCGCATCCGCCGCACGGCCGTTTCCAGCCCGACAAATACCGCTTCACCAATGAGATAGTGGCCGATGTTGAGTTCAGCCAGCTGCGGAATTGCCGCGATCGGCTGGACGTTGTCATAGGTCAGGCCGTGCCCGGCATGGGGCTCGATCCCGTTCTTCACCGCCAGCGCGGCCATGTCGGCCACCCGCTTCAGTTCCACGGCCAGGCGGTCGCCGGTGGCGTGGGCATATTCGCCGGTATGGAATTCGACCACCGGCACGCCCAGGCGCATCGCGGCTTCCAGCTGGCGTTCCTCGGGCGCGATGAACAGGCTGACGCGGATACCGGCATCGGCCAGCCGGGAAA
>JBARAF010000452.1:0-3259 GCA_049791695.1 Croceibacterium sp. | reverse complement strand
GTTCACGGGGAATCGGGCTGGGGCTGCGGTGAATTGAGAGAGGCCGCGATCAAGCTGACAGGTCAGTTTGCATTCGAATTGTGCAAAGGGGCAGCCACCGAAGTGCATGACGGCGGCCGCCCCGGGATCGCGGTATCAGTAAACGCGCTTCTTCGGCTTGATGTATTCCACATCGTCGGTCAGCGTGAATTCGTGGACCGGGCGGTAATCGATCTTCACTGCCCCGCCATTGCCGCCCCAGCCATCGAACCAGGCGGCGGTGTGCTTCATCCATTCGGCGTCGTTGCGTTCCGGGAAATCCTCGTGCGCGTGGGCGCCGCGGCTTTCCTTGCGGTTGGCGGCGCTGTGCATGGTGACAGTCGCCTGGCTGATCAGGTTGTCCAGCTCCAGCGTTTCCACCAGGTCGCTGTTCCAGATGAGCGAGCGATCGGTCACCGCGATGTCCTGCATTTCGGCATAGATCTGGGCCAGCTTGGCCTTGCCTTCCTGCATCAGTTCATCGGTGCGGAACACCGCCGCGTGGGCCGACATGGTCCGCTGCATCCGGTCACGGATCTGCGCGGTCGAATGGCTGCCCTTGGCGTTGCGGAAGTGATCGAGACGACCGAGCGCGAAGTCCGCGCTGTCCTTCTTCAGTTCCGGCTGCGCCGCACCCGGCTTGAGGATTTCCTTCAGGCGGTGGCCGGTCGCGCGGCCGAACACGACCAGGTCGATCAGCGAATTGGAGCCGAGGCGGTTGGCCCCGTGGACCGAAACGCAGGCCGCTTCGCCCACGGCGAACAGGCCGGGGATCACGGTTTCCGTGTCACCGTCAGCGCCGATGGTCACCACTTCACCGTGATAGTTACAGGGGATGCCGCCCATGTTGTAATGGACTGTCGGCACCACCGGCAGTGGCTGGCGCGTCAGGTCCACCCCGGCAAAGATCTTGCCGCTTTCGGTGATGCCCGGCAGGCGCTGCGCCAGCACATCGGGGGCGATGTGATCAAGGTGGAGGTAGATGTGGTCCTTGTTCGGGCCGACACCGCGTCCTTCGCGGATTTCCAGCGCCATTGACCGGCTCACCACGTCACGGCTGGCCAGATCCTTGGCCGAAGGGGCATAGCGTTCCATGAACCGCTCGCCTTCGGAATTGGTCAGGTACCCGCCCTCGCCCCGCGCGCCTTCGGTGATCAGCACGCCTGCGCCGTAAATGCCGGTCGGGTGGAACTGGACGAATTCCATGTCCTGCAAAGGCAGGCCCGCGCGCAGCACCATGCCACCGCCGTCGCCGGTGCAGGTGTGGGCGCTGGTGGCGGTGAAATAGCTGCGGCCGTAACCGCCCGTGGCCAGCACGACCGACTGCGATCGGAAGCGATGGATCGATCCATCGTCCATGCACAGCGCGATCACGCCCACGCATTTGCCGCCGTCCATGATCAGGTCGATGGCGAAATATTCGATGAAGAAGTCCGCCGCGTACTTCAGGCTCTGCTGGTACAACGCGTGCAGCATCGCATGGCCGGTACGGTCCGCCGCGGCGCAAGTGCGCTGCACCGGCGGGCCTTCGCCCATGTTCTGCATGTGGCCGCCAAACGGGCGCTGGTAGATCGTGCCATCGTTGTTGCGGCTGAACGGAACGCCGGCGTGCTCCAGTTCATACACCGCCTGCGGCGCTTCGCGGACCATGTATTCAATTGCGTCCTGGTCACCCAGCCAGTCCGACCCCTTGACCGTGTCGTACATGTGCCAGGTCCAGTGATCGGGCGTGTTGTTGCCCAGGCTGGCCGCGATGCCGCCCTGCGCGGCCACGGTGTGGCTGCGGGTCGGGAACACCTTGGTGATGCAGGCGGTGCGCAGGCCGGCTTCGGCCGCACCCATGGTTGCGCGCAAGCCCGAACCGCCCGCGCCGACAACCACGACGTCATAGGTATGGTCGATGATCTTGTAGGCGGCGGTCATCGGGCGGCTCCTGCGGCGGACATGGCGGACTGGATTGCACCCAGCTGGTCCTGGCCCATCGCCAGCAGCACGATCCGCAGAATGAAGAACAGGCCGGTGGCAACACCGGCAAAGGCGGCAATGTTCAGCAGCAGCAGCACGGCAAAGCGCGAACCGGCTTCATGCACATAGTCTTCGAACAGCACCTGCAGGCCCAGGCGGGCGTGCCAGATGGTCGAAATCAGCAGCAGCGCCAGCACCAGCGCGGTGAACGGCTGTGCCATCCATGCCAGCACGGTGGATTGCGCCATGTCCGGCAGCAGCACCAGCGACACCGCCAGGTAGATGCAGGTCAAGAGGTTGCCCGCCGCGGTAAAGCGTTGCAGCAGCCAGTGGTGCGCCCCGTGATGCGCAGCCCCGAGCCCGCGCACGCGCCCGATCGAAGTTCCGTTGCCCATCGTCCGTCCTATCGCAGCAGGATGGCGGCCCAGAAGGCCACCGTCAGCAAGACCCCGCCCACGACCGTCACGATCGCCCAGCGGTTGTTGGCATCCACTTCATACCCGGCACCGATATCCAGCACGAAATGGCGGATACCCGAAGCCAGGTGATTGAAGAACGCCCAGCTCAGCCCGACCAGCACGACATAGCCGTACCAGGACGTGGCGATACCGGTGAAGGTGGCATAGCCATCCGGCCCGCCGGACAGCGCACCCAGCCACCACAGCAGCACAGGCAGGCCGACAAAGGCGAGGCCACTGCCGGAAACGCGGTGAAGGATGGACACCAGCATCGCCGGGCCCCAGCGCCAGATTTGCAGGTGTGGTGAAAGCGGGCGGTTGGCCATGGCGTACCCCGTAAGCTTGGATCGGGCCTCCCCTTAGCGCATCGGTGCGTCAGGGCAAGCACCCGGCTTGGCCTGAGGGGTGCCCGCTAGTAGGAACAGGCCATGACCAGCCCCAACATTCTCGTCACCGGGTCCAGCCGCGGCATCGGCGCCGCCACCGCCACCTTGCTCCGTCAGCGCGGCGCAGAGGTATTCGGCCAGGCGACGCGCCCCGTGGATGCAGCCACAATCGTTGCCGATTTCGCCGAAACTCCGGCCCCGCACCTGCTGTGGGAACAGGCGCTGGATCGCTGCGGCGGGCAGATCGACGTGCTGGTCAACAACGCCGGGATTTTCGTGGAAAACCCGCTCGACTCGTCAGACATTGCCTGGCTGGACGGGTGGGAGGATACCTTGCGCATCAACCTGACCGCCGCCGCCCAGCTGTCGCGCTTTGCCGTGCGCCACTGGCAGCAACGCGGGGCACCGGGCCGCATCGTCCATGTCGCCAGC
>JBARAF010000451.1:0-6071 GCA_049791695.1 Croceibacterium sp. | reverse complement strand
CACCCGGGCCGGCGGAAGCTTCCAGCGGCAGGCGTGGAATCTCCACCCAGTCGCCCGGGACCCCGTGGGAATTCTCCTCCGCCGCGCCCAGCTCCTGCTCGGACACGCCGAAGAATCGCGCCAGCTTGCGCCGGTCATCCTCCTCCAGTTTCCGCGGGCTGCCCTTGCTGATGTACTGCTGCAAATAGGTCCCGTTGCGACCGATCATACGGGACAGGGCAGCCAGGCTGCTCCCCCGCTCTTGGACCAGTTCGGCCAGTTTCTCTCGCGCATTCATGGCACTTGTCCTGCGATGTAACGTGAAAATGCTATAGGCGAAGTATTTTTCCTAGACAAGTAGGATTTGACGTAGGAATTACCAGTCAGCGAGTCGCCCACTCGCAGTCGACCAAAAGAGCCCGAGGGAGCCGAAATGTTGATCCGCAAGATAGAGAGCTTCCTGCGACGCAATGGCATGGCCGCCACCAAATTCGGCCGCCTGGCCGCTCACGACCCCCGCTTTGTGCTGGACCTGCGCAACGGCCGCCTGCCGCGTTCCGCAACGGAAATTCGGGTGGAACATTTCATGAACACTTATGACGAGACCGTCCATGCTTGCTGATCGAATCCCCACCGATACCACCCTGCCAACGCGCGGCCGCAACCGCCATCGCGCGCCCGCCGAACGCCTGCGCGCCGCCCTGCTGGACCTTGCCGGGGGCCTGGCCGAATTTGCCGGGCATCGGGAACGCAGCTGGGCCAGCATTACCTTTGCCGGCACCCGCCACAGCATCGAACTGCATTTCGCGGGCGAGGCAGCGATTGCCGCAGGTGAAAGGTTCATCGAAGTACTGCCGGATCACGAATTCGCCATCCCCGGCCAACTGGTGGCCGATGCCGCCATCCTGGAAGTCGACCACCGGATAGGTCCCGCCCCCCTGATGAAGATCAAGGCTGAACTGCTGCTGCTCGACGAAGCCTGAGCGGCCCAGGACAACGGGCGGCGGCCAGCGCCGCCCGGCACCGTTAATAGCCGCGCATCAGGTCCACAGTGGCTTCCAGCGGCTCCGCGGCGCGGAACCGGGCGCAGTTGGCCAGGAACCGGTCTGCGGCCCGCTGCTGGCTGGCTGCGGTGGGAATGCCCGAAAGGTGCATGGTGATGTGGGCATTGGGCACCGTCCACAGCTCATGCCCCGGCGGCAGCGGCTCCGGATCGGTCAGGTCGAGCATGGCACCGGCGATCCCGCCTTCGCGCAACGCAGCGATCAGGGCGGGTTGGTCGATGCAATCGGCGCGGGCGAAGTTCACCAATATCGCTTCCACCTTCATCGCCGCCAGCTCCGCCGCGCCGATGATCCCGGCGGTTTCCGCCGTTCCGGGCAGGGCCAGCACGATCCAGTCGAAAGTACCCAGCTGTGCCCGCCAGTCCAGCGTGCTGCGGCTGCTCACCGGAACGCAGTCCACCCCGAACCCGCCAAGCATCCGCCCGATCGCCTGCCCGATCGCGCCATAACCCAGCAGCAAGGCCCGGCTGCCGGACAGTTCGCGCGTGCCCGGTGGCACGGGCAGCCATTCCTGCCGATCCTGCGCGCGGACCACCGCGCGGTAATCCTTGGCCATGGCGAGCATGCCCATCACCGCAAATTCGGCCACCTGGATGGCCGTCAGGCCTGAACCACAGGTCAATTGCACGCCGCGCTGGTCGAGGTCTGCCAGGGGCATCCAGTCGACCCCGGCGTAATTGGTGTTCAGCCACCGCAACCCCCGGGCCTGCGCGATAGCCTGCAACGGCGCGGCCTTTTCATGCATGTCGAACCAGCCGATTTCCGCCTGTGGGGCGAGCGCCTGCAGCGTTTCCGGCGTGTCCCACCACGAGGCTTCGAGCCAATGGGGCAGGCGCCCATCCAGCAGCGGGCGAACCCGTTCGGGAAGGACCGCCCGGATCATGCCAGCTTCCATTCCCAGCCGAGCGGATCGCCGTCCATCACCTCGACACCTTGCGCTGCCAGTTCATCCCGCAGCGCGTCCGACAGTGCAAAGTCCTTGTCCACCCGCGCTGCCTTGCGCCGCACCAGCGCATCCTCGATGTCTGATTCCGTCACAGTGGCCGCCCTGGGCCGCAGGCGCAGCGCGGCGCGGTCCAGTTCCAGCAGGTTCAGGCCCAGCACCGCATCCATCGCCGCCAGCGCCCGCAGCCGGTTGGCCGCATCGGCCTTCTTCAGCGACAGCAGGTCTTCAACCACGGTCAGCGCCACCGGCGTGTTAAGGTCATCGGTCACCGCTTCTTCGAACCGTTGCAGCAGCGGCAGGGTGATCCCGTCCGCCTCTGCCCGTGCCGCCGCCAACGTCCAGCCCTGTTCCGGTGTCTCGACCGCGATGCCCGCCTTGTCACGCAGCGCCAGCGCCGCGATCAGCATCCGCTTCAGCCGCACCGTGGCCGCGCCCAGGCCGTCCCAGCTGAATTCCAGTTCGCTGCGATAATGCGCCTGCAGGCACATCAGGCGATAGGCGAGCGGGTGGTAACCCTTGTCGATCAGCAGCTGAAGCCGCAGGAACTCGCCCGAAGACTTGCTCATCTTGCCGCTGCGTTCGACCAGGAAGTTGTTGTGCATCCACAGGTTCGCACCGGAATTGCCGGGTTGGCTGAGCGATCCCGCGCAGCAGAAAGCCTGGTTCTGCGCGATTTCGTTCGGGTGGTGGATTTCGCGGTGGTCGATCCCGCCGGTGTGGATATCGAACGGGAAGCCGAGCAGTTGTCCGCTCATCACCGAACATTCCAGGTGCCAGCCGGGCGCACCCTTCCCCCACGGCGAATCCCATTCCATCTGCCGCTTCTCGCCCGCCGGGGTCTTGCGCCAGATCGCAAAATCGGCGGCATTGCGCTTGCCATCGACCTTCTCGATCCGCCCTTCCCCTTCATCAGTCGAAGCGCGCGCCAGGCGGCCGTAATCGGCCACGGTCGAAACGTCGAAATAGAGCCCGCTGTCCAGTTCGTAGCAATGCTTCGCCGCGATTCTCTGCGCGAACTCGATCATCGCCGGAACGTAATCGGTGGCGATCGACCAATGGGCCGGCTGGCGGATATTCAGTGCCGCAATGTCCGCCCAATAGGCTTGCGTGTAATGCCGGGCGATGTCCCAGATCGACTGCGCGCTGGCCGCTGCAGCCTTCTCCAACTTGTCTTCACCATCGTCAGAATCGTCTGTGAGGTGCCCGACATCGGTGATGTTGATCACATGTGTCAGCTTCAGCCCCTGGAAGCTCAGCACCCGCCCCAGCACGTCGGCAAACACGTAGGCGCGCATATTGCCGATGTGGGGATAGTTATAGACCGTCGGCCCACAGGTATAAACGCGCGCCTCGCCAGGGTGAACGGGCTGGAAGGTCTCCAGCTGGCGGGTCAGGCTGTTGAACAGGTGCAGGGGCTTGGTCATGGGGCGCGGGAATAGGTTTGCCTGCCGCGAACGGCAAGCGTGACCTCACTCCTCCTCGAACAACCCCGCCAGCTGTTCGATGATCGTGCCGCCCAGCTGTTCCACGTCCATGATCGTCACGGCGCGGCTGTAATACCGGGTCACGTCATGGCCGATGCCGATGGCGACGAGTTGCACCGGCGACTGGCGCTGGATCCAGTCGATCACCTTGCGCAGGTGGGTTTCCAGGTATCCGGCGCTGTTCACGCTCAGGGTACTGTCATCCACCGGGGCGCCGTCGCTGATGACCATCAGGATGCGGCGATCCTCTGGCCGGGCCAGCAGGCGGCTGTGGGCCCATAGCAGGGCTTCGCCGTCGATGTTTTCCTTCAGCAACCCTTCGCGCATCATCAGGCCGAGGTTCTTGCGCGCGCGGCGCATCGGCTCGTCGGCTTTCTTGTAGATGATGTGGCGCAGGTCGTTCAGGCGCCCAGGCGTGCCCGGTTTGCCGTTGGCGAGCCATTTTTCGCGACTCTGCCCGCCCTTCCAGGCGCGGGTGGTGAAGCCGAGGATTTCCACCTTCACCCCGCAGCGTTCCAGCGTGCGGGCCATGATGTCGGCGCTGATCGCCGCGATGGAGATCGGCCGCCCGCGCATCGATCCGGAATTGTCGATCAGCAGGGTGACGACGGTGTCCTTGAACTGCTGCTCGTGTTCGACCTTGTAGCTGAGCGAGTGGCCGGGGCTGATCACCACGCGGGCCAGCCGCGCGGCATCCAGCAGCCCTTCTTCCTGGTCGAAATCCCAGCTGCGGTTCTGCTGCGCCATCAGGCGGCGTTGCAGGCGATTGGCGAGGCGCGTGACAATGCTCTGCAAGCCGGTCAGCTGGCTGTCGAGATAGGCGCGCAGGCGGTCGAGTTCTTCGAAATCGCACAGTTCCTGCGCTTCGACGACCTCGTCGAATTCCTCGGTATAGGCCTTGTAATCGAAAGTGTCGGGCAGGTCGGTCCACGGGCGGTTGGGACGGACCGGCATCATGCCTTCTTCGCCCTCGTCGCCCGGATCGCCCTGGGTGCTTTCCTGTTCCTGGGGGACTTCCTGTTCGGACTCGTCCTCGCCCTCCCCCTCGCCGCTTTCGCCCTGGACCTGTTCCGACCGCATATCCTGCGCGGAATCGTCCTGCTCCTGGTCGGTATCCTTCTCGTCGTTGCCGCCGTCGTCCTCGTCGCCTTCGTCACCCTCCGGTTCGTCGGTCTGTTCGGCCTGAACGATATCGAGGTGGCGCAGCATGTCGAGCGCCAGGGCCTGGAACGCCTGCTGGTCATCCAGCGAAGCGGCCAGCTGTTCGAAATCGTCCCCGGTGCGGGCTTCCACGTGTTCGCGCACCAGTTCGACGCCGCCCCGCGCGGCTTCGGGGATCGGCTGGCCGGTCAACTGTTCGCGCAGCATCAGCGCCAGCGCGGTCTGCATCGGCACTTCTTCCGCCGTGGCAGCGCGGGTAATCGGATCGGCCTGAGTGCGCTGCTGCGTCGCGCTGGCAAGATTGGCGCGCATCCCGTTGTAATTGTTTTCGCCCAACGCTTCGTACCGGACCCGTTCGATCGCATCGAAGCAAGCCCGCGCCGCCGGATCGGACGGGGCATTGCGGTTGTGGAGGCGTTCATTGTGGTGACGCAGACGCAGGGCGAAACTGTCGGCAAAGCCGCGCGCTTCCCGCGCCTGTTCCGGCGGCAGGCCACGGCCGGGCATCGGCAGGCGCATTGCCTTGCCAGCTTGCGCCGGGGCGTCTGCGGTCCAGCTCACTTCCACTTCCGGTTCATGCGCAATGGCCCGCGCGGCACCGGTCAGGGCCAGTTTGAAGCGATCGAGAGGGGTTTCTTCAGCCAAGGTGGGATCGCATCTGCACTATCGGAACAAATGCTCCTATACGGCGCAGTAGGAAGGGGACAACAGGCTTTTCCATCGTCCCCCGACTGCACCTCTCGCGGAGCTATCCCACGAATTGCCGCCTGACCACTTGCTGAGGCAGGCCCGATCTTGCGCCCTTAAAACGCTCCGCCGGCGGTCAGCACGGTGGCCAGCAACGGATCGCCGGAACTGCGTGGATCTGCGCGGATGGCAGCCTCCTCGTGGCCGATCTCGGTCCAGATCACGTCGCTGATTTCGCCGGTAAAGCGGTTGGCGACGCCACCTACATCGACGCCGGTGGCGGCCGAGAGCAACTGGCCCAGCAGCGGATCCTGCGCCACGCGCAGTGCGTCGGTCACTTCCGGCACCAGCGCTTCCACCAGCCGGAAGCCGACTTCCTGCTTCAGGTACGAACTGGCCGCGGTCGGCCCGCCGCGGATCAGGTCCACCGCATTGGAAAAACCGATGGTGCGGACTGCATCGGTCACCAGCGGCGCGGCGCGATAGGACGCATCGACCGCAATATCCGCCACCACGCCTTCCAGTCGCTGCTTGAACAGCGCGGAAGTGAGAATGCGGCCAAGTACGTCGCCCCGCGTGCCGAGCATTTCGCCAAGGCCCAGCCGGGAAACTGACTGGTCCCAGAACCCGTCGCGCGCAGTCATGCGGACGAAGGCGCGCTCGCTGGACAGCAGCAACAGCCGGCGGATCGCCTCGGTCAGGCTGATCCCGCCGCCGTAACTGGCGCAGCCAGGCAGGGCCAGCGCGCCC
>JBARAF010000450.1:0-7159 GCA_049791695.1 Croceibacterium sp. | reverse complement strand
CTTTACTACACCGGCAAGTCCTACAAGATCGGCGAAGTGCATGATGGCGCGGCGACGATGGACTGGATGGAACAGGAACAGGAACGCGGCATCACCATTACGTCGGCCGCGACGACCTGCTTCTGGGACGGCCACCGCATCAACATCATCGACACCCCCGGGCACGTCGACTTCACCATCGAAGTCGAACGCTCCCTGCGCGTGCTCGACGGCGCAGTCGCCTGCTTCGACGGTGTCGCGGGCGTGGAACCGCAGTCCGAAACCGTATGGCGCCAGGCCGACAAGTACGGCGTTCCGCGTATGTGCTTTATCAATAAGCTGGACCGCACCGGCTCCAACTTTAAGTACTGCGTGCAGTCGATCATTGATCGTCTGGGTGCAAAGCCGGCAGTGCTGTACATTCCGATTGGCCTCGAAGCCGATCTGAAGGGCCTGGTCGACTTGGTGAACAACCGCGCGATTGTCTGGAAGGATGAGGCTCTTGGGGCTGAATTCTTCTACGAAGAAATCCCGGCTGACCTGGTTGACGAAGCCGCGATCTATCGCGCCGAACTGATCGAACTTGCGGTCGAGCAGGACGATGAGGCAATGGAAGCATATCTCGAAGGCAATGAGCCGGACGTGGCAACGCTGAAGGCGCTGATCCGCAAGGGTACGCTGAACCAGTCGTTCGTGCCGGTTTGCTGCGGCTCGGCGTTCAAGAACAAGGGCGTCCAGCCCCTGCTCGACGCCGTGGTCGATTACCTGCCTTCGCCGCTCGACATTCCTGACGTCCAGGGCGTCAAGATGGACAGCGATGAGCCGGACAGCCGTCCTCCGACGGATGACGCGCCGTTTAGCGCGCTGGCCTTCAAGGTGATGAACGATCCGTTCGTCGGTAGCCTGACCTTCACCCGCATCTATTCGGGTACGCTCACCAAGGGCACCTACCTGAACTCGGTGAAGGACAAGAAGGAAAAGGTCGGCCGCATGCTCGAAATGCACGCCAACGACCGTAAGGACGTTGACGAGGCATTCGCTGGCGACATCATCGCGCTGGCCGGGATGAAGGAAACCACCACGGGTGACACGCTGTGCGCCGAACGGTTCCCGATCGTGCTGGAACGCATGGAATTCCCGGAACCGGTGATCGAACTGTCGGTGGAACCGAAGACCAAGGCCGACCAGGAAAAGATGGGCGTCGCGCTCAATCGCCTGTCTGCTGAAGATCCCAGCTTCCGCGTGTCGACCGATCACGAATCGGGCCAGACGATCATCAAGGGGATGGGTGAACTTCACCTCGAAATCCTCGTCGATCGCATGCGTCGCGAATTTAAGGTTGAAGCCAACGTCGGCGCGCCGCAGGTGGCCTATCGTGAATACCTCGCGAAGCCGGTTGAACTGATCTACACTCACAAGAAGCAGTCGGGTGGTTCGGGCCAGTTCGGTGAAGTGAAGGTGAAGCTGACCCCGGGTGAACGCGGGACCGGCTTTGAATTCATCGATTCGATCAAGGGCGGCAATATTCCCCGCGAATATATTCCGTCGGTTGAAAAGGGCATGCGCGAAACGGCTCTGACCGGGTCGCTGATCGGCTTCCCGATCATCGATTTCTCGGTCGAACTGCTCGACGGTAAGTACCACGACGTCGACTCGTCGGCCCTGGCCTTCGAAATCGCCGGTCGCGGTGCCATGCGTGAAGCCGCCCAGAAGGCCGGCATCAAGCTGCTCGAGCCGATCATGAAGGTCGAAGTCGTTACCCCGGAAGAATACATGGGTGACGTCATCGGCGATCTGAACAGCCGTCGTGGCATGATCCAGGGCACCGACAGCCGGGGCAACGCCCAGGTGGTCGAGGCAAACGTGCCGCTAGCAAACATGTTCGGTTACGTGAACGAGCTGCGGTCCTTCACCCAGGGCCGTGCGCAGTACACGATGCAGTTCTCGCACTATGACGAAGTGCCGGCGAACGTCGCGACCGAGATCAAGGAGAAGCTTGCCTAAGGCAAGCCGAGCGTTTAGGGGCGGCGCCTGATTCAGCGGGTGCCGCCCAACTTCCCGCCAAAATCGATTCATCCGAATAGAGGTTAGAGAAAATGGCAAAGGCAAAATTCGAGCGGAACAAGCCGCACTGCAACATCGGCACCATCGGTCACGTCGACCACGGCAAGACCACGCTGACTGCGGCTATCACCAAGGTGCAGGGCGCACCGGTCGATTTCTCGAACATCGACAAGGCACCCGAAGAACGCGAACGCGGCATCACCATCTCCACCGCTCACGTGGAATATGAAACCGACGCACGTCACTACGCGCACGTCGACTGCCCGGGTCACGCCGACTACGTGAAGAACATGATCACCGGTGCTGCCCAGATGGACGGCGCGATCCTGGTGGTGAACGCTGCTGACGGCCCGATGCCGCAGACCCGCGAACACATCCTGCTCGCCCGCCAGGTCGGTGTGCCGGCCCTGGTCGTGTACATGAACAAGGTTGACCAGGTCGACGACGAGGAAATCCTCGAACTGGTCGAACTGGAAGTTCGTGAACTGCTGTCCAGCTACGATTTCCCGGGCGATGACATTCCGATCATCAAGGGTTCGGCTCTGGCCGCTCTCGAAGGTCGTGACGATGCCATCGGCAAGGATTCGATCGTTGCCCTGATGAAGGCTGTGGACGAATACATCCCGCAGCCGGAACGTCCGGTGGACAAGCCCTTCCTGATGCCGATCGAAGACGTGTTCTCGATCTCGGGTCGTGGCACCGTGGTGACCGGCCGTATCGAAACCGGCATCGTGAACGTCGGCGACGAAGTCGAAATCATCGGCATCAAGGACACTCAGAAGTCGGTCGTGACCGGCGTCGAAATGTTCCGCAAGCTGCTCGATCGCGGTGAAGCCGGCGACAACGTCGGTGCCCTGCTGCGCGGTATCTCCCGTGAAGCAGTGGAACGTGGTCAGGTTCTGGCGAAGCCGGGTTCGGTCAATCCGCACACCGAATTCAACGCCGAAGTCTACGTGCTGTCGAAGGATGAAGGTGGCCGTCACACGCCGTTCTTCGCCAACTACCGCCCGCAGTTCTACTTCCGCACCACCGACGTGACCGGCGAAGTGATTTTGCCGGAAGGCACCGAAATGGTGATGCCGGGCGACAACGTGACCATCGGCGTGAAGCTGATTGCCCCGATCGCGATGGACGAAGGCCTGCGCTTCGCCATCCGTGAAGGCGGCCGCACCGTCGGTTCGGGCGTTGTGTCGAAGATCACCAAGTAATCTTCGACAGGCAACAGCCTGCATGAAATCGGGCCCGTTCCTCGAAAGAGGAGCGGGCCCTTTTCTTTGCAAGGAGGGCGGGGCGGCCATGCCCAGGACTGGCTAGCGACGAGCTGTGTGCAATTCCTCGTTTAGGGGGGTTGTCAGCCGGGCCGCTCATCCGTATAGGCCGCGGACCGAAGAGGATTCGTCCCCTTCACAAAGATTCAGGAAAGACCGCCCGTTCCGGAAATCCGGGTCGCGGGGCGGGCTTTTGTTTTTGGAGCGGGTAACCGTTCCTTGGCTCTTTCGCATCGGTAACAGGACGACATGGAAGCTCAGAATATCCGCATCCGCCTCAAGGCCTTCGATCATCGCGTGCTTGATCAGGCGACCGGAGAAATTGCGGATACCGCTCGCCGCACCGGCGCGCTTATTCGTGGCCCCATTCCCCTGCCGACGCGTATCGAGAAGTTCACCGTGAACCGTGGCCCGCACGTCGACAAGAAGTCGCGCGAGCAGTTCGAAGTTCGCACCTACAAGCGCCTGCTCGATATCGTGCAGCCGAACGCCCAGACCGTGGACGCGCTGATGAAGCTCGACCTGGCAGCTGGCGTGAACGTCGAGATCAAGCTGGCCTGATCGCCGCCTCGACTACCAGTTACGGTCCGCAAGGATCGCATACCTTCCGGTCTCGGCCGGTTTGGCGGGCAAGTCCCGCCTCGACATAGGGATACCGCCGGCACTCTGCCGGGCCGCGTCCCCCGTCTAGTCTCTCGCAAGGGAGGCGCTCAGCCCGGACGGGGTGACGCATGAAAATCTGGGCTGGCAAGCCTGTCGGATGGTCCGGCAGGCCTCTGTATAAGGAGCCAGATCATGCGCACAGGCGTGATCGCTAAGAAAGTCGGGATGACCCGCCTGTTCCAGGAGGACGGCCGTCACGTGCCCGTCACAGTCCTGGCGCTGGAAGATTGCCAGGTCGTTTCGCACCGTACCGCCGATCGTGACGGATATGTCGCGCTCCAGGTCGGCTCGGGCGAAGCCAAGCAAAAGAACGTCAACAAGCCGCAGCGCGAAGCTTTCGCCAAGGCGCAGGTTGGCCTGAAGATGAAGGTTGCTGAATTCCGTCTCGACAGCGAGGAAGCGCTGCTTCCGGTCGGGTCGACGATCAGCGCCGAACACTTCATCACCGGCCAGATGGTTGACGTTACCGGCCACACCCAGGGCAAGGGCTTTGCCGGCGCCATGAAGCGTTGGGGCTTCGGGGGCTTGCGCGCCACCCACGGTGTTTCGGTCAGCCACCGTTCGCACGGTTCGACGGGTAACCGCCAGGATCCGGGCAAGGTCTTCAAGAACAAGAAGATGGCCGGCCACATGGGCGACCGTCAGCGCACCCAGCAGAACCTCGAAATCGTGCGCACCGACGCCGATCGTGGCCTGCTGTTCGTGAAGGGCTCGGTTCCGGGCTCGAAGAACGGCTGGTTGCTGGTTCGCGATTCGGTCAAGGAAGCGCTGCCGGAAGGCGCGCCGTTCCCTGGTGCGATCCTGGACAAGAAGGGCGCTGCCCCGGAACAGGAAGCTCCCGCCGTCGTCGACACCGCCGCTGCTGAAGCGCAGGTCGCTGAAACCAACACCGTCGAAGCGACTGATGTCGCCACCGACGAAGGCAAGGAGGGCTGATCCGTGAAGGTGAAGGTCCAAAACATCGACGGCGCTGCTGCCGGCGACATCGAGCTCAATGACGCCGTTTTCGGTGTCGAGCCGCGCGCCGACATCCTGCACCGCGTCGTGACGTGGCAGTTGGAAAACCGCCGCGGCACCGCCCGTCCGACCCGTGAACGGTCCGACGTCGCCCGTACCGGCAAGAAGTGGGGCCGCCAGAAGGGCGGCGGCACGGCTCGTCACGGCGACCGTCGCGCTCCGATCTTCATCGGCGGCGGCAAGGCACACGGTGCCAAGCTGCGTGACTTCGGTCAGTCGCTGAACAAGAAGGTCCGCGCGCTCGGCCTGAAGATGGCTCTGTCGGCCAAGGCTCGTGACGGCCTGGTGGTGATTGACAGCCTTGATCTGGCCGATGCCAAGACCAAGTCGCTGATCGCCAGCATGGGCAAGAACGGCTGGAGCGGCAAGGTGCTGGTGATTGACGGCGAACAGGTGTCGGATAGCTTCCGCCTGGCCGCTGGCAACATCCCGGGCGTCAATGTGCTCCCGGCTGTCGGCGCCAATGTCTATGACATCCTGAAGCATGACACGCTGGTGCTGACGCGCGCCGCGGTCGAAAAGCTGGAGGCGCGTTTCAATGGCTAAGAAGAGCGAAATTGACGCGCGTCACTATGACGTGATCGTCGCTCCGCACATCACGGAAAAGGGCACGCTGCTGTCCGAGCACAACGCAGTTGTGTTCAAGGTGGCGAACGATGCGACCAAGCCGCAGATCAAGGAAGCGGTCGAAGCGCTGTTCGACGTGAAGGTGTCGGGTGTGAATACGATTGTCCAGAAGGGCAAGACGAAGCGCTGGAAGGGCAAGCCCTACAAGCGCACCGACATGAAGAAGGCTGTCGTGACGTTGGCTGAAGGCCACTCCATCGACATCACCAGCGGGATCTGAGGCGCACCATGGCACTCAAGAACTACAAACCGACGAGCCCGGCCCGGCGTGGCCTGATCCTCGTCGACCGCTCGTCCCTGTACAAGGGCAAGCCGGTCAAGGCGCTTACCGAAGGCAAGCACAAGACCGGTGGCCGTAACAACAAGGGGCACGTGACCTCGCGCGGGATCGCCGGCGGTCACAAGCAGAAGTATCGCATCATCGATTTCAAGCGCCGTAAGTGGGATATGCCCGCAACTGTGGAACGCCTGGAATACGATCCCAACCGCACGGCTTTCATCGCCCTCATCAAGTATGAAGACGGTGAAGTTGCGTACATCCTGGCCCCGAACCGGCTCGCGCCGGGTGATGTGGTGGTCGCTGGTGAACGCACCGATACCAAGCCGGGCAACGCGATGCTGCTGGGCCAGATGCCGGTCGGTACCATTTGC
Source organism: Croceibacterium sp. (assembly GCA_049791695.1). Classification (GTDB taxonomy): domain Bacteria; phylum Pseudomonadota; class Alphaproteobacteria; order Sphingomonadales; family Sphingomonadaceae; genus Croceibacterium_C. The sequence continues at coordinate 890 of JBARAF010000450.1, read as the reverse complement.
CACAACGTGGAAATGAAGCCGGGCAAGGGCGGGCAGATCGCTCGTTCCGCAGGCACCTACGCACAGATCGTCGGTCGTGACCGCGGTCTGGTGATTGTCCGCCTGAATTCGGGTGAACAGCGGTACCTGCGCGGCGATTGCATGGGCACCGTGGGTTCGGTTTCGAACCCCGACAACTCGAACCAGAATTTCGCCAAGGCCGGCCGCAGCCGCTGGATGGGCAAGCGTCCGCTTACCCGTGGTGTGGCGAAGAACCCGGTCGACCACCCGCACGGCGGTGGTGAAGGCCGCACCTCGGGTGGCCGTCATCCGGTTACTCCGTGGGGCAAGCCGACCAAGGGCGCCCGGACCCGCAACAACAAGCAGACGGACAAGATGATCATCCGTTCGCGGCACGCCAAGAAGAAGAGGTAAGCGCTCATGGCTCGTTCCGTCTGGAAAGGTCCGTTTGTCGACCTGCACCTGCTCAAGAAGGCAGAGAATGCACAGGACAACTCCGGCCGCGCTGCTCCGATCAAGACCTGGTCGCGTCGCAGCACCATCCTGCCGCAGTTCGTTGGCCTGACGTTCAACGTCTACAACGGCATGAAATTCATCCCCGTGTCCGTCAACGAGGACATGGTCGGCCACAAGCTTGGTGAATTTGCGCCCACGCGCAGCTTCCCCGGCCACGCCGCCGACAAGAAGGGCAAGCGCTGATGAGCAAGCAAAAAGCTCCCCGCCGCGTCGCCGATAACGAGGCGCTGGCAGTTGGTACGACCATCCGTGGTTCGGCCCAGAAGCTGAACCTGGTGGCGGCGCTGATCCGTGGCAAGAAGGCCGAGGATGCGCTTAACATCCTGTCCTTCTCGAAGCGGGCAATGGCTGTCGACGCCAAGAAGGTGCTGGCC
>JBARAF010000449.1:0-16258 GCA_049791695.1 Croceibacterium sp. | reverse complement strand
AACCTGCAGTCGGTGATAGGCCCGCCGGCGATAGGACAGCACCGAAGTCTTGGCGATGGCGAGGTCGATTGCGGTCGCCTCCACGCTCATCCCGATCGCGGCCCGCGCGCAAACCTGCCGTTCGCGCCGGGTCAGCTCGTCAAAGCGGGCGGCGAAGCGATCCTCCAGCTGGGGGACGGTCAGTTGCGGCGGGACGGCCTTGCGCCGGCGGTTGAACGGCAGCATCGGCAGCGCGAGCGAGGCGATCCCGACCAGCACCGACAGCTCATCGTCCGTGAAGCAGCCGCTTTGCGCATGGCGGGCGACATTGATCACCCGCCATTCCTCGCGGCTGCGCTGGATCACCGAAATGCGTTCGACAATGCCGGGCTCGTCAAAGAACTGCCGCCGGAAACTGGCGGAGGGGATGTCACTTGGCCGGATGCGCAGCAGCGCCATGTCCCCGTCTGACGGGGCGGCGCTGTAGGCATCCCACACCGGATCAAGCCGCAGGTACCGATCGGTATAAGCGGGGAGCAACCGGGTCAGGCCGGGTTCGCAGAAGTGGTATTGCAGATCGCTGTGATCGCGCCCCTGCGCTTCAAACAGATAGATCCGGCGGGCACCGGCAGTCGCCATAAAGATGCAGTCGCGCACGGTCGATCCGAATTCCTCGGTGCCGAGCGCGCCCAGCAGCTTGTCGTAAGCGCCGGGCAGCGGTGGCATGCGCCAGTCGGTGATGGTCCTGATTTCGGCCACGTCCTGCTCCCATGCTTCATGCGGGCCCGGTCGGTCTTGCGCCGCCTGCCAGGGCCTGTGCCTGATGCTAGCCATTCTCGCAGGTGCTGTCGCTGTCTCTGTCATCTTGGGAGAGGACAGCGGAGCCAGCCCCCGGCCCTGTAGCAGTCCGAGGGGACAGACCCTGCTGCGGTGTTCGGCCACCAGGGAATTATCGACAAGCGGAAGGATCGATATGCTCCCCGGCAACAAGTTCATCATCACAGTCGCGCTCAATGGCGGGATGCAGCAAGACCGCGACGGGGCCATCGTGCCCAAACAGCCGGCCGAACTGGGCGAGGCCGCGGCGCGGTGCTGGGAAGCGGGCGCGGCGCTGGTCCACGTCCACGCCCGCGGGCCCGATGGCAAGAACAGCGGCGATCCCGCGATCTATGCCGAGATCATTCGCGAGATTCGCGCCCGTTGCCCGGTACTGGTGCAGACCACCAACGGCATCGGCATCCGCCGCGATCCCAAGACCGGCGGGTTCATCTGGCCGAGCGACGAGGAACGGCTCGGCCTGCTCAACATCGAACCGCGCCCGGACCTGTTCGGGGTGGCTGCCGGATCGGCCGATTTCTACCATCCCGAAGGTGGCTATCTCAACGAAACGCCTTACGTGAATTCGCCCGAATTCCTGAAGCAGACGATCGAGGCGGTCTATGCCCGGGGTTCGGCGCTGGAATACGAAGTGGTGGAAGCGAGCGCGCTGCACCGATTGCTGCGCTATGCGGAACAGGGCCTGTTTGACCGGCACCGCAGCAATATCTGGCTGCTGCACGGCGGCGGCTTTGGCGCGGTTCCGGCGATTGCCCGCAACCTGTTGTTCAACGTGGAGGAAGGACTGCGTTATTTCCCGCAGGCGATCTGGGGCATGACTTCCACCGGCAAGGCGATGTTCCCGATGATCACGCTGGGCCTGTCGATGGGCTGCGATCTGGTGCGGGTGGGCTTTGAAGACAGCCTCTATCTGCCCGACGGGTCCGTCGCGCAGCACAACCACGATATGGTGGCGGCAGCGGTGCAGATCGGCGCGCTGTACGGGCTGCAGCCGGCCAGTGTCGAGGAAGCGCGCACCCGGTTCGGGATCTGACCGTGGATGCGGCACCGGTCGTCGTCGCCAGCCCGTTCCTGCAGGACCGGCGGGAGGAATGGGCCGAAGGCTTTGCCCTGTACGCGCCCGGCGACGTGGCGGAGGAGCTGCGCGGCGCAATCCGGGTGATCGCCACTGGCGGCGATGCCTTTGACCACGGCTTGCTCGACCTGTTCCCCAATGTCCGGCTGGTCGCCTGTTTTTCCACCGGGTTCGGCGGGATCGACCTGGCGGACCTGCGCCGCAGGGGCGTTGCCCTGACCACTGCGGCCGGGGTCAATGCGCATGACGTGGCTGACCAGGCAGCGGCGCTGTTCCTGGCGCAGTGGCACGGGATCGTGGCAGGGGACCGGGCAGTGCGGGACGGTACCTGGCGTGATGGCCTGCGCCCCCGCCGCTCGCTGCGCGGGCGCAAGGCCGGGATCGTCGGGCTCGGCCGGATTGGCGAGAGCCTGGCCACCCGTCTCGCCGCCCATGACATGGAAGTGCGCTGGTGGGGCCCGCGCGAACGGCCCGATGCCGCATGGCCGCGGATGGACAGCCTGACCGCCCTCGCGGCCTGGAGTGATGCCCTGTTCATTACCTGCCGGTCTGATCCCGCCAATGCCGGGCTGATCGATGCCGCCGTTATCGCGGCGCTGGGGCCGGACGGCCTGTTGTTGAACGTGTCACGCGGGATGTTGGTGGACGAACAGGCCTTGCTGGCGGCCCTGGCCAACGGCACCCTTGGCGGCGCGGCGCTGGATGTGTTCACACAGGAACCAGCCGAGCCTGCCGCGTGGCAGGGCATCGGCAATGCCGTGCTGTCACCGCACCTTGCCGGTTACACGCGGGAAGCCGGCCCGGCGATGTTCGGCCAGTTGCGCGATAACATCAGCCGCTTTCTGGCAGGTGAGCCGCTGCTGACCCCGGTCTAGCTAGGTATCGAAGCCGGGGGCGGTGTGTTGCAGCATCCGCACCAGCGCAGTCCATTCGCGGTCGATCACGCTTTCGCCGCCCTGGAATGCCGTGGCCATTGCGGCACATTCGGCTTCGTCCACGAAGACCAGTTCGCTGTCGGCATCGCGGCATTGCGAAAGGCTGGCGACTTGCATCCGGCAAGCCCGTTCAAGGTAATAGAGCAGCGAAAAGGCTTCGCGCACGGTGCGGCCCACCACCAGCGGGCCGTGGTTGCGCAGCATCAGGGTGTGCCCGTCACCAAGCGCGGCGGGCAGGCGGGCACGCTTTTCCGCCGTGTCGAAACCGCCGCAGTATTCGAGATAGGCAATGCGGCCGTGGAAGCGCAGCGCGTGCTGGCTGAGCGGCAGCAGCCCACGCCGGTAATTGGCAACGGCAATCGTCGCTTCACTGTGCGCGTGCATTACGCAAACCGCATCGGCCCGCGCCAGATGCAGCGCGCTGTGGATGCAGAAGCCGCCGCGGCTGATGCCGAGCCCGCTCGGGTCGGACAGGATGCCGCCGTTGGGATCGACTTTCACCATCTGCGATGCCCGGGCTTCGCCAAACAGGTGGCCATAAGGCAGCAGCAGGAACTGTTCCGGCTGGCCTGGCACCTGGGCGGAAATGTGGGTGTGGATCAGGTCGGTCAGGCCGAACTGGTGGAGCAGGCGATAGGCAATCGCCAGCTCCACCCTCGCCGCCCACTCATCGGGCGGGATCGGTTCGCCCACGCCCTGTGACCCCGGGGCCGAAGGCACGATGTTGCCGGGGCCTGTGCCATCGCGGTCCAGCGCGTTCACAGCTGCGGTTCCTCGCCGCCCAGCGTGCGTTTGAGCAGCGCCATGGCCGACAGCGCACGCGGCAGGCCGGCATAAGGGATCGCCTGGAGCACGACCTCCTTCAGTTCCTCGGGCGTGAAACCCACGTGGTGGGCGTTCTTGAAATGCAGCGCCACGCCATGCGCCCCGCGAGCGATGAGGATGGCGATGCACACCAGCTCGCGCTCCCGCAAGGAAAGGCCGGGCCGTGACCAGATCGCCCCGAAATTGGTTTCGGTGACAATCCGCCACAGGTCCTCGTCAAGTTCGCGCACCCCTTCGTTTTCGCCCCAGCCCAATTCGGCCAGAACGGCCAGTCCGGCCTGTTCGCGCGCGTTGATCGGATCGTCCATCGCCCGCTCCTTCAGAATTTCGCCGAGGCTTGGACGCCCCAGGTTCGGGGTGCCAGCAGGTTCACGCCGACGATGCCATTGGTGGCATAGGACGTGTTGACGGTGGCGTTGCTGATGGTGACAACGTCGGTGACATTGTTAACGAAGGCCCTGACGGTCCAGGCATCGTCAGGCGCGGTGTAGCCGAGCCCGAGGTCGAGCCGCACTGTTGCGTTGGCCTTCGTTTCGATCTGATATGACGTGTCGGCGTAGAATGAGGACTGGTAGCGCGCCCGCGTATCGCCCACGATCCGGCCGCCGTCGGCAAGCTCGAAACCCTGTTCCGCACTGGCGTTGATGGTCCATTCGGGCGATCGGATGGCGGTCAGGCCGGAACAGTCCACAGTGAAGCCGGGCGTCACCTTGCACAGCGTTGTCGCGCCGGGCGGTGCGATGGTGTTGTAGCTGAACTGGTCATATTCCGCCTTCAGCCATTGCACCTGCAAACCCAGCCGCGTCTGTTCCGTGGCGAGGTATTCGCTTTCAAGTTCAATGCCATAGGCGGTCGACTTGCCAGCGTTTTCCGTCACCAGCACCGCGCTGTTGCCAACGAGTTTGACGAACGACACCTGCTGGTCGCGATAGTCGAGATAGAAAGCCTCGGCGTTGAGTTGCAACCGGTTGCCGGCGAAGCGATTCTTGCTGCCGAGCACAAACGACGTCACCACTTCCGGATTGTACGACTGCGCCGCCGGCGGGCCGTAGAAGAACCCCCCCGCCTTGAAGCCGGTGGAGACATTGGCATAGATCAGGCTGCGGTCGGCCGCGTCGAATTCGACGCCGGCCTTCCAGTTGATCCGGTCCCAGCTGCGCGATCCCACCACTGACAGATTCGGGTTGCCGGTGGGCCCGGGCGGGATCACCGGATCGGGCCCGACAGTATTGGCCAGGGTGTAACGGAAGCTGTCGCTGGATTTCTTTTCATAGGTATAGCGCGCCCCGCCGACGATCCGCAGAGCTGGCGTGACGGCATAGGTAACCTGCCCGAAGCCGGCCCAGGTCCAGCCGGTCAGTTCGGTGAAGGAATCGCTGAACAGCCGCCGGGTTGCGTTCTCGCTCTGCGCCCGCGCGCTCATGCTGGTGTCGAGATAGTACAGGCCCACGATGTACTGCAGCGGGCCATCGCCGCCTGAGGCGAGGCGCAGTTCGGCCGATACCTGTTCCGGCTTCTGCCGTTCACGCAGCTGCCAGCTGGTCCCGGTGCCGACATAGGTATTGTCCGAAGCGCGATAGCCGCCAACAAAGCTGACGGTGCCGATGCCGGTGGTAACATCGGCGTTGATCGCAAGGCCCCAGTAGTCGCCATCGATGTACTGGTTGCGCGTCGGCAGGGCCTGCCCGGCGGCGGTGTAGAGCGAGCCGAGATCGGCAATGCCGGTGTACGGATCGGCAACGAAGCAGGCTTCCCCGGCCGGCCCGCCGACAAGTTCGCAGCGTTTGCGGATGGTCGCGCCCGGGCCTCGCCCGCCCTGGTGCGCATAGTCCGCGCTCAGCATGATCGAAACGTTGGGCGAAGGTTCGAGCAGCAGCGTGGCGCGCACTGCCTCGCCGCTGTCATCGCTCGTGCCGTCGCTCATATAGCCGTTCCGACGGACCCGCTGGCCCGCGATGCGCAAGGCGGCGCTGTCCGCCAGCGCGAGATTCAGCGCGGCGCCGAAATTCAACCGGCCGAGGTTGCCAACTTCCGCGTTCACGCGGCCTTCGTTGCGCATGCGCGGCCGCGCGGGGATGATGTTGATCGCGCCCGCCGTGGCGTTGCGGCCGTACAGCGTGCCTTGCGGGCCCTTGAGGATTTCGACCCGGTCGAGATCGAAGTACAGGCCGTGGAGCACTGTCGGGGTGGCGAGGTAAACGCCGTTCAGGTTCACCGCCACCGCCGGATCGGCAAAGGCGTTGCCGCTCAACGAATTGACCGAGCGAACCGAGAACGAGGCATAAGGCCCGGCCGAAGTGCTGACCTGCAGGCTGGCCGACAGCCCGGCCAGCTGTTCGGTCTGCGTCACGCTGCGCTGTTGCAGTTCCTCGCCGGTCACCGCCGTAATTGCCAGCGCCGCACGCTGGACATCTTCGGCGCGGCGCTGGGCAGTGACGATGATGGCCCCCAGTCCTTCATCCGCCGCGTCCCCTGCTGTTGGTGCAGCCGCAGGTTGCCGGGGCGCGCTTTCCTGCGCCTGCACCCGGGGCGCCGCGCAAAGTGCCAGCAGCGCCAGCGAGGTGCGCAGTGCGATCTTCCGTGCCATGCCAGTCTCTCCCATTGTTCGTTGGGGCGGAGGGGTAGGGCCGGGGCCTGGGGTGGTCTGTCCGCGTGGCAGAGGACATCCGGGGCCTGTCCCTTGCCCGCGGTCCTCTCGCCAGATGACAAGCGCCCGCCGCGCCGTGAGGCACAAGCGGGCAGGGGGCGGACAGCCTCCGGGGAGAGTACCGAATGGACAAGCAGGTGGCTGGCGCGATGCCGCGGGCAGGTTTCGGCGGCTATGCGCTGCTGGTGATTGCGGCCTGCGCGGCGGTGTTTTTCCTCGATGGCCTGATCCACACGGTGATGGGGCCGCTCGCCCCCTACATGGCACCGGACCTGCACCTGGGGCCGCAGGAACTAGGGCCGGTCTTTTCCGCCAACCTTGCGGGGCAGACGATCGGTTTGCTGGCCTTTCCGTTCCTGACCCGGCGGACCGGGCACCGGCTGGTGATACTGCTGTGCGCGATCGGCTTCGCACTGGCGCAATGGGCCACCACGCTGGCCTGGAACGCCCCGTCGCTGTTCGCCTTTCGCCTGATCGACGGCGTGTTCCTGGGTGGCTGCATGCCGAGCTGCCTGGCGCTGGTTGCCAATATCGCGCCCCCTGCGCGCAAGGGGCTGGCGGTGACGATGCTGTTCACCGGATACGGCCTTGGCGCGACTATGTCGGGCATCGTCGCGGCCGGGTTCGAACCCCATGGCGGCTGGCGCGCGGCCTTTGCCTTCATCGGCTGCCTGTCTGCGGCGACGGCGGCGTTCAGCTGGTGGGCCTTGCGCGGAAGGGATGCGCCCGCAGACCTCGCTGCCGTGCAGCCGGATACCCAGCACCGGCTGGCAGACATCCTCGCGCCGCGACTGGTCGCGGGCACGCTGTTGTTATGGCTGTTGTTCGTCGCGATGCTGACGATCCAGTATTGCCTCAGTTCGTGGCTCCCGACGCTGCTGGTCAAAGTCGGCCGGCCTGCCGATTTCGCGGCGCTGTCGGTGACGATCTTCTCCCTCGGCGGGATCATCGCTGCCCTGGGTGTGGGCCTGCTGATCGACCGGTTCGGCGCGGCGCGGGTGCTGGTAAGCTTCCTGCTGGTGGCGACGGCGCTGCTGTTCGCGACCGGCCAGGTTCTCGCCAGCGCATCTCAGCCCGTGCTGCTGCTGCTGCTGGTCAGCGCGGGGTTCTTCTTCCTTGGCGCTTATGGCGGGATCAACGTGATCCTTGCGACTTATTACCCACGCCACCTGCAGGCGTTCGGCATTGGCCTGGCCAAGAGCGTGGGGCGGATCGGCACTTTCATCGCGCCAATCCTGATCGGGCTCGGCCTTGCGGCGGGGGTGGCGGAAACGTCGCTGATGTCGATCTTTGCCTTGCCGGCCGCCCTTGCGGCGGCAGCCGTCGCCGGGCTGGCCTTAACCGCACCGGGGCGGCGCGGAGCCTGACCAGCAAGGTTTGCGGGCCGGGCAAGCCAGTCAGGGCAAGACAGCGCAAGGCCAGCGAACGATCAGATTTCCACCTGGCTGCCCAGTTCTATCACGCGGTTGGTTGGCAGCTTGAAGAACTCCATCGCGCTTTCCGCATTGCGGACCATCCAGGCAAACAGCTTTTCGCGCCACAGGGCCATGCCAGGGTGATCCGATGCGATCAGGGTCTGACGGGACAGGAAATAGCTGGTGTCCGTCGGCAGGATCGGTCCGCCCGCCTGGTCGATGCTGGCGAGCGCGCCGGGCAGGTCTGCCTCGTCCTGGAAGCCGTACCGCAGGATGACGCGGTAAAACCCTTCGCCCAGTCCTTCGGCCGAGGCCCGCTCTGCCGCAGGGACGTGCGGGACCGGTTGCGTGGCGACGGTCAGGATGATGGTCCGCAGGTGCAGCACCCGGTTGTGCTTCAGGTTGTGCAGCAATGACGCGGGGATATCGTCCGCCACGGCAGACAGGAACACGGCCGTGCCCGCCACCCGTTTCACCCCCTTGGTAGAGGTAATGAACAGGGCGGGTTCCATCGCCGCTTCGCGCAGCCGTTGGCGCACCAGGCGGCGGCCGGTGGCCCAGGTGGTCAGCAGGGTGAAGGCGACCGCCGCCACCAGCAGCGGGAACCAGCCGCCATCGGGGATCTTGGTGACGTTGGAGGCGAAATAGAGCCCGTCGACCAGCAGGAACAGGCCGGTCAGCGGCAGGGCCACCCATGCCGGCCATTTCCAGACGGACAACGTCAGCACGCCCAGCATGCAGGCGGTGATGAACATCGTGCCGGTCACCGCAATGCCATAGGCCGCCGCCAGGTTGGAGGAACTGGCGAAGCCCAGCACCAGCAGCACCACCAGGGTCAGCAGGGCCCAGTTGACCGCCGGAATGTAGATCTGCCCGGCAGACCGCGCACTGGTGTGGCGGATCGTCATCCGCGGCAGGTATCCCAGCTGGATCGCCTGCCGGGTAACGGAATAAGCGCCGGAGATGACGGCCTGGCTGGCAATGATCGTGGCCAGGGTGGCCAGGAAAACCAGCGGCAGGCGGGCCCATTCCGGTGCCATCAGGAAGAATGGGTTCTGCGCGGCTGAAGGATCCGCCAGCAGCAGGGCCGACTGGCCGAGGTAATTCAGCATCAGGCAGGGAAAGGCGACATAGAGCCAGGCGAGGGTGATCGCCCGTCGGCCGAAATGGCCCATATCGGCATAGAGCGCCTCTGCCCCGGTCACCGCCAGCACCACTGAGCCGAGCGCCAGGAAGGCCAGCAGCGGCGATTCGAGGAAGAAATCGACGGCGTAGACCGGGCTCAAGCCCCACAGCACCTGCGGCGCACGGGCGATATTGGCCACGCCGAGCGCGGCAATGACCACGAAATAGAGCAGCATGACCGGGCCGAACAGGCTGCCCACGGCGGCCGTGCCGCGCGCCTGGATCAGGAACAGGGCAACCAGGATGGCAATGGAAATGGGGATCACGAAATCGCCCAGTCCGGCCTGCACCACGGTCAGGCCTTCCACCGCCGACAGTACGGAAATCGCTGGCGTGATGATCGCATCGCCATAAAACAGCGCCGCTGCCAGCACCCCGAGCAGCGCGATGCCCGATGCGCGGCGACCACTGCCCAGTTTCTGCTGCACCAGCGCGATCAGCGCCAGGCTGCCTCCTTCGCCCTGGTTGTCGGCCCGCAGGATGATCAGGACATATTTGACCGTCACGATCAGCATCATGGTCCAGAACACCAGCGACAACACGCCCAGCACATGGCCGGGGCTGGCGAGGACTGGATGATGCCCGGTGAAGCTTTCCTTTAGCGCGTAAAGCGGAGAGGTGCCGATATCGCCAAACACGACACCGATGGCGCCCAGCGCCAGGGTGTGCAGCGGTTCGGCATGGGCATGTGTCGGGTTCTGTTGGTTCATGCGCCGGGCCTGCGTCGCACCGGCCACCATGGCCACGACTTTTACGCAGACTTTATGCCGCCCGGCGCCATTCCCCATGGAAGCTTAATCCGCCCTGGGCCCACATCGGCTGCCTCACAGGCAAGCGGACAAGTGCCATGACCATGAAACGGATTACCGGGCAACTGGCACGCGGCGAGGCATCGCTGCGGGTATCGGTCGGGCTGCGGCTGGCAGGATTGATGCTGCTGGCGGTGGCGGCCTCTGCTGCTGCCTGGCTGCAGCGGATGCCCCATGGTCGCCCCGCATCTGCCACCATCATGGCGGAACTGGCGCTTGCCGCGCTGGCCTTTTGTCTGCGGCAGTTCGGGCCTTGCGCTGGCCGTACAGGGGCCCCGCCTGTTCGAACATGAACCGCTGCCGCGCCGCAACCTGTTGCCGATTGCACCAAGGAAACACCGCGATGACTGACTTGCTCTGGCTCGGCGTGCTGGCCGGCCTGTTCCTGCTGACGCTCGCCTTCCTGCGCCTGTGCGCCGGCAATGCCGGGGGTGTGCAGTGATGCTGGCCAACCTGATCGCCGGAATCACCGTCTGCGGGCTGCTTGCTTACCTGGTGGTGGCGCTGCTGCGCCCCGAAAAGTTCTGAGGAGGATCACAGCATGACCCTTGCCGGATGGGGCCTGATCGCGGGCTTCCTGATCGTCCTGCTCGCTACGGTGAAGCCGATGGGCCTGTGGCTCCACGCGCTGTATGAAGGGCGGGCAACACCGCTGCACCGCGTGCTGGGCCCGGTGGAACGCGGCTTCTATCGCCTTGGCGGGATCGATCCGGCCAGGGAACAGGGTTGGCGCAGCTATGCGCTGCACATGCTGGCGTTCCAGCTGGTCACGCTGCTGCTGACTTACGCAATCCTGCGCCTGCAGGGGGGCCTGCCGTGGAACCCGCGCGGGTTGCCGGGCATGACCGCCGATGGCGCGTTCAACACCGCGATCAGTTTTACCACCAATACCAACTGGCAATGGTATGCGGGCGAGGTGGCGCTGTCGAATTTCAGCCAGGCAATCGGGCTGACGATCCATAATTTCCTGTCCGCCGCCACCGGCATCTCCATCGCCTTTGCGATCTTTCGCGGGTTCGCCCGGCGGGAAGCAGGCAGCATCGGCAACTTCTGGGCGGACCTGACGCGGGTCACGCTTTACCTGCTGCTGCCGCTCTGCACCGTCTATGCGCTGTTCCTGGCCGCCAGCGGCGTGCCGCAGACCCTGGCCAGCTTGGTCGATGCGACCACGCTGGAAGGGGTGCGCCAATCCATCGTGGTCGGCCCGGTCGCATCGCAGGAAGCGATCAAGATGCTGGGCACCAACGGCGGCGGCTTCTTCAACGCCAATTCCGCCCACCCGTTCGAAAACCCGACGGCCCTGACCAACTTCGTACAGATGCTGTCGATCTTCGCCATCGGCGCGGGGCTGACCTGGACTTTCGGCCGTGCTGTGGGTGACCAGCGGCAGGGCTGGGCAATCCTGGCGGCGATGCTGGTGCTGTTCGTGGCCGGGGTGGGGCTGACTTACTGGCAGGAAGCCGCCGGCAACCCCAACCTCCATGCATTGGGCCTGATCGGTGGCAACCTGGAAGGGAAGGAACTGCGGTTCGGCCTGGCCGCCTCGGCCCTGTTCTCCGTCATCACCACGGCGGCATCGTGCGGGGCGGTCAATGCCATGCATGACAGTTTCACCGCGCTGGGCGGGCTGGTGCCCCTGTTCAACATGCAACTGGGCGAAATCGTGGTCGGCGGGGTTGGCGCGGGGATTTACGGCTTCATGTTGTTCGCCCTGCTGGCCGTCTTCGTGGCGGGGCTGATGGTCGGCCGCACGCCCGAATATGTCGGCAAGAAGATCGAAGCCCGGGAAGTGAAGCTGGCGGTGTTGGCCATTGCCACGCTGCCGCTGTGCATCCTGGGCTTTACCGCCCTGTCGGTGGTGCTTCCGGCCGGGCTGGCCGGGCCGCTGAACAAGGGGCCGCACGGCTTTTCCGAAGTGCTCTATGCCTTCAGTTCGGCCACCGGCAACAATGGCTCCGCCTTTGCCGGCCTGACGGCAGGCACCCCCTGGTACAATGGCCTGCTGGGCGCGGCGATGTGGCTGGGCCGGTTCTTCGTGATCGTGCCGGTGCTGGCCATCGCCGGCAGCCTGGCGGCGAAAAAGCACACTCCGCCATCGCCCGGCAGCTTTCCCACGACCGGGCCGCTGTGGGTCGGCCTGCTGGTCGGCATCATCCTGGTGCTGGGCGGCCTGACTTTTCTTCCCAGCCTCGCGCTCGGGCCGGTTGCCGATCATCTGGCGATGGCCGCGGGCCAGCTCTCCTGAGGTGCTGACATCATGACTGCTGCGACATCGATTTTCCGCGCCGAACTGGTCGTCCCGGCCATTGGCGATGCCGTCCGCAAGCTGGATGCGCGCAAGCTGATCCGCAATCCCGTGTTGTTCGTCACTGCCGTGGTCGCGCTGCTGCTGACCGTGCTGCTGGCAGTGGATGATCCCTTGGTGGGCAAGGGTTTCCACGCGCAACTGGTCATCTGGCTGTGGCTTACCGTCCTGTTCGGTACCTTTGCCGAAGCACTGGCCGAAGGGCGGGGCAAGGCCCAGGCAGCATCGCTGCGCGCGGCCAAATCGGAACTGACCGCCCGCCTGCCTGATGGAACGACCCTGGCCGCCTCCGCATTGCGCAAGGGGCAGGACGTGCTGGTGCAGACCGGCGAGCTGATCCCTGCCGATGGCGAGGTGATCGAAGGCGTCGCTTCGGTCAACGAAGCGGCCATCACCGGGGAAAGCGCCCCGGTGATCCGCGAAGCAGGGGGGGACCGGTCTGCCGTCACCGCCGGAACCCGGGTCATTTCGGACTGGATCCGGGTGAAAGTCACCCAGGAACCCGGCCAGGGTTTCCTCGACCGGATGATCGCCCTGGTCGAAGGGGCGCAGCGGCAGAAGACGCCGAACGAAATCGCCCTGGGCGTGCTGCTGGTCGGGCTGACGATTATTTTCCTGATCGCGGTGGCCACCATTCCTGCCTTTGCCGACTATGCCGGTGGGCGGATCCCGGTGCCGATGCTGGCGGCGCTGCTGATCACCCTGATCCCCACGACCATCGCCGCGCTGCTTTCTGCCATCGGCATTGCCGGGATGGACCGGCTGGTGCGGTTCAACGTGCTGGCGAAATCCGGCCGGGCGGTGGAAGCGGCGGGCGACATCGACGTGCTGCTGCTGGACAAGACCGGCACGATCACCATCGGGGACCGGGCGGCGCGGCAGATGCGCCCGCTGGCAGGCGTGCCGCAGGACCTGCTGCACCGTGCCGCGCTGATGGCCAGCCTGGCGGATCCGACGCCGGAAGGGCGTTCCATCGTGGCCCTGGCGCAGCAGCAACAGTCAGGCTTGCCCGCAGCCTTGCCGGTGGGGGCCGAGGTGATTGCCTTTACCGCACAGACCCGCATCAGCGGCCTGCGCACCGGTGACAGCCTGATCCAGAAGGGCGCGGTGGACGCGGTCCTGAGGGCCAATCCCGCACTGGCGGATACGGCGGGGGCAACTGAATTGCGCCGGTTGGCGGACGAGATTGCCCGCGCCGGTGCCACTCCGCTGGCCGTGGCACAGGACGGGCGGCTGCTGGGCGTGATCGCGCTGCACGACGTGGTCAAGGCGGGCGTCCGCGAACGTTTTGGCGAACTGCGCCGGATGGGCATCCGCACGGTCATGATCACCGGCGACAACCCGCTGACCGCCGCCGCGATTGCCGCCGAGGCGGGGGTCGACGATTTCCTGGCCGAGGCGACACCGGAGGACAAGCTGGCCCTGATCCGCCGCGAACAGGCCGGGGGGCGCCTGGTGGCGATGTGCGGCGATGGCACCAACGATGCGCCGGCGCTGGCCCAGTCCGATGTTGGCGTGGCGATGAACACCGGCACCCAGGCCGCGCGGGAAGCGGGCAACATGGTGGACCTGGACAGCGATCCGACCAAGCTGATCGAGATTGTCGGCCTGGGCAAACAATTGCTGATGACCCGCGGGGCGCTGACGACCTTTTCCATCGCCAACGACGTGGCGAAGTATTTTGCGATCATCCCGGCGATGTTCGTGGTGCTCTATCCCGGGCTCGGCGTGCTCAATGTGATGCGGCTCGCCTCGCCGGAAAGCGCGATCCTTTCGGCGATCATCTTCAATGCACTGATCATTCCGGTGCTGGTGCCACTTGCGCTGCGCGGGGTGGCCTATCGCCCGATGGGGGCGGGCCAGCTGCTGGCGCGCAACCTGTCGGTCTATGGCCTGGGCGGGCTGGTGGCGCCCTTTGCCGGCATCAAGCTGATCGACCTTGCCGTTTCCGGCCTTGGCCTCGCCTGAGGAGACTACCGATGTTGAAAGACCTGTCTGCCGCCGCGCGTCCTGCCCTGGTGCTGACGCTGCTGTTCACCTTGCTGCTCGGCCTCGCTTATCCGCTGGCGATCACCGGCATCGCGCAAGTGGCGTTTCCCGATGCCGCCAATGGGAGCCTGCTGCGCCGCGATGGCCGGGTAATCGGTTCGGCCCTGATCGGGCAGGCCTTCACCTCGCCCGGCTATTTCCACAGCCGCCCGTCTGCAGCCGGGGCCGGATATGACGCCAGTGCCTCGGCCGGCTCCAACCTCGGCCCGGCGAGCGCGGTGCTGGTGGACAGGGTGAAGGCCGATCTCGCCACGCTTGAACCGTCCCCCGGTCGCCCTGTCCCATCCGACCTGGTGACCACTTCGGCCTCGGGGCTCGATCCCCATATCAGCCCCGAGGCCGCCCTTTATCAGGTGGCGCGGGTGGCCGCGGCGCGCGGCATCGGCGAAGGCGCGTTGCGCGGGCTGGTGCTGGCACAGGTAGAACACCCGTTGTTGGGCGTGCTGGGCGAACCGCGGGTGAATGTGCTGGACCTCAACCTGGCTCTCGACCGGCAGGCCGCGAAAGCGCAGTAAGCGCAGGATGACGGACCTGACCGACCGGCGACCCTCGCCAGAGGCCATGCTGAAGGCGGCTGCGCGTGAAGGGCGCGGCCGCCTCAAGGTGTTTCTGGGCGCGGCACCGGGCGTGGGCAAGACTTACGAAATGCTGCGCGAAGGGGCCGCCCGCCGCGATGCGGGGGACGATGTCGTGATTGGCATTGTTGAAACGCACGGCCGCAGCGAAACCGCCGCGCTGGCCCAAGGCTTCGAAACCGTGCCCCGGCAACAGGTGCCCTATCACGGCCGCACCCTGGACGAGATGGACCTGGATGCGATCCTGGCCCGCCGCCCGGCTGTGGTGCTGGTGGATGAACTGGCCCACACCAATGCGCCCGGCAGCCGCCATCCCAAACGGTACCAGGATGTGGAGGAACTGCTGGCTGCCGGGATCGACGTCGATTCCACGCTGAATGTCCAGCACCTGGAAAGCCTGAACGATGTCGTCGCCTCGTTCTCCCACGTCCGCGTGCGCGAAACCTTGCCGGACCGGATCCTCGACGAAGCCGAAGTGGAAGTGGTCGACATTCCGCCGGGCGAGCTGATCCAGCGGCTGCGCGACGGCAAGGTCTATGTGCCGGAAGAGGCGAGCCGTGCGCTGGCCAGTTTCTTTTCGCGGTCCAACCTGTCCGCCTTGCGCGAACTGGCGCTGCGCCGCGCGGCACAGGCGATCGACACGCAGATGCTGGAGTACCTGCAGACCCATGCCCTGGACGGGACCTGGGCGGCCAGCGAACGGATCATGGTGGCGGTCAGCGAACAGCCGGGCACGCCGGCGCTGGTACGTGCGGCCAAGCGTACGGCCGATGCGATGCACGCGCCCTGGACGGCGGTCCATGTTGAAACCCCGCGCGCCAGCCGGCTGGGGCCGGAGGATCGCGCCCGCGTGGCCGAGGCGCTGCAACTGGCCAGCCATCTTGGTGCGCAAGTGGCGAGCGTGCCTGCCCGCCACGTTGTTGAAGGGCTGAAACGCCACGCGGCAGAGGCGCGGATTACCCAGGTCATCGTCGGCAAATCGGCGCGGTCGCGCTGGTTCGAACTGCTGCATGGATCGGTGGTTGACCGGCTGGTGCGCGAAACACCGGGTCTGACGATCCATGTCCTGCCAGTGACCGATAGTGGCGGTCCGACGACGCGCCGGACCGCGTCACCGGCCCTGCCGGGGCTGTGGGGCCGCTGGACCGGCCATGCCTGGTCGATAGTCCTGGTCGGCCTGGTGACCCTGGCCGGCGTTTCCCTGTCCACTGTCGGCAATATCGCCAATGCGGGTCTGCTCTACCTGCTGCCGGTGCTGTTTTCCGCGACCCGCTATGGCCTGCGCACCGGGGTGGTGACCGGGCTGGTATCGTCGCTGGCCTACAATTTCTTCTTCATCCCGCCGACCCTGACGTTCACCATCGAGGACCCGCAGAACATCGTTACGGTGCTGGTGCTGCTGGTGGTTGCGGTGGCCAGCAGCCAGATGGCGGCCCGGCTGCGTGAACAGGCGCTGCTGGCCCAGCGCAGCGCCAGCCAGAACCAGGCACTGGCGGGCTTTGCCCGGCAACTGACCGGCCTGCGCGACCGGGCGCAGCTTGGCACCCTGTTGTGCGAAGAGGCGCGCCAGGTGTTCGACGTGGCCAGTGTCCTGCTGCTGCCGGTGGCGGACGGGCTGGAAG
>JBARAF010000448.1:0-2555 GCA_049791695.1 Croceibacterium sp. | reverse complement strand
GTGAAATGCATCGGCACGAACAGGTGGCCCGGCTGCTGGTCTTCCGTCACCGCCACGCGATAGATCGACTGCCCTTGCGCCGTTGCCACCGTGGCAAAGCCGCCTTGGGCAAGGCCAGCCGCCGCGGCATCCGCCGGATGCACTTCCAGCAGCGGCTCCCGCCGGTGGATCGACAGCCTGGGGCTGAGGCCGGTGCGCGTCATCGTGTGCCACTGATCGCGGTAACGGCCGGTATTAAGCCGCAGCGGGAACCGCGCATCCGCCTGCGCCACGGGCGCGGTAACCGGCACCAGCCTTGCCTTGCCGCCGGGGGTCGGGAACCTGTGCGCCAGCGGATAGTCCCCGCCCCACTGGAACGGTTCCATCGCATCATACCGGGCGCTGGTGCTGTTGGCCCAATGGGTCAGGTCCAGCACCTTGCCATGGCGCTGCGCCAGCGCGGTCATTGCCGCATATTCGCGGAAGATGTCGGCCGGGCCGCCATAGGTAAAGGCCATGCCGTGGCCCAGCCGTTCCGCGACACCGGCCATGATCTGCCAGTCTGCCCATGCTTCTCCTGGCGGCGGCAGCACGGCGCGCTGGCGGCTGACGCGCCGTTCGGAATTGGTCACCGTGCCGTCCTTTTCCGCCCAGCCGTGCGCCGGCAGGCGGATATGGGCGTGGCGCGCAGTATCAGTATCGGCGATCACTTCGGACACCACCACGGTCGGGCAGCGTGCCAGCGCCTCGCGCACGACGCCTGCATCGGGCATCGACACGGCGGGGTTGGTGCCCATCACCCACAGGAACCGGATGCGGCCATCATGAATGGCGCGGAACATCTCCACTGCCTTCAGGCCCGGCCCTTCGACCATGTTGGGTGCCTGCCAGAATTCGGCCACGTCGGCCCGTTCACCTTCCGAAAAGCCCAGGTGGCAGGCGAGCATATTGGCCAAACCGCCCACTTCGCGCCCGCCCATCGCGTTGGGCTGCCCGGTCATGCTGAACGGCCCGGCCCCTTCGCGGTTGATCCGGCCCGTGGCCAGATGCAGGTTGATGATCGCGTTGCCCTTGTCCGTCCCGCTGGCAGACTGGTTGGCGCCCATGCTGAACAGGGTGACCATGCGCGGGTGCGTGGCCACCAGATCGGCCAGCGCGGGAAAGGTCTCGGGGCAAAGTCCGTCCGGCAAGCTCGCGACTGTGGACGGACCTTGCCCCTTGCCCTGCACGCCAGGCGGCGGGGCAATCGTGTCCCAGAAATTGTCCGGCACGTCGCACTGCGCCGCCAGATATGCGTCATCCACCAGGCCGCGGGCGCGCATTTCCAGCAGCAGGGCGTTGAACAGCGCCACGTCGCCATCGGGCGCAACGGCCACGTGCAGGTCCGCCCCGGCGGCAGTTTCGGTGCGGCGGGGATCGATCACCACGATCTTCGTGCCGCGCTGTTCACGGGCGCGTTCGATCCGCTGCCAGATCACTGGGTGGCACCAGGCGGTGTTGGATCCGACCAGCAGGATCAGGTCCGCCGCATCCAGATCGTCATAGGAACAGGGCACCACGTCTTCGCCAAAGGCGCGGTTGTGCGCGGCCACGGCGCTGGCCATGCACAGCCGCGAATTGGTATCGACGTGGGCAGTGCCGATGAAGCCTTTGGCCAGCTTGTTGGCGACGTAGTAATCTTCGGTCAGCAGCTGGCCCGACAGGTAAAACCCCACGCTGCCGGGGCCGTGCTGCGCAATGGTATCGCGCAGGCGATTGGCCACTTCGTCCAGCGCGTGGTCCCAGCCGACTGGCTGATCGCCGATCATCGGCTGCAGCAGGCGACCTTCCAGGCCCAGCGTTTCGCCCAGCCAGGTGCCCTTGGAACACAGCGAACCGGAATTGGCCGGGTGGGCCGGGTCACCGGCAATGGCGACCTCGCGCCCACCCATGGGCGTCGCTTCGATCCCGCAGCCGACGCCGCAATAGGCGCAGGTGGTGCGGATCGCCCTCACGCTGCCTGCCGCCCCGGTACTGACCCAAGAACCGCTTCGCGCAGCAGGTAGATGCGGCCGCAATCGACCTTCACCGGGATGGTCGGCGTGCAGCCTTCATCATCGCCCAGCGCCTGGCCGCTTTTCAGGCTGATCTTCCAGCTGTGCAGCGGGCAGGTGACGCTGTCGCCATGGACGATGCCCTGGCTCAGCGGGCCCTGCTTGTGCGGGCAGGCGTTGTGGAGGGCATAAACCTGGCCGCCCATCGTGTGGAAAATCGCCAGTTCCTGCCCGCCTTCCACCGGCAGGGTGGCGGCCATGCCCGGTTCGATCTGGTTGACCGGGCCGATGTCGATCCACTTCGCCTGCATCACACGTTCTCCATCTGCGGGTGGGGGATGATGGTGCCCAGATGGCGGTGCAGGTCGCGGCGTTCGCCGGCCGCCCGCTTGGCCCAGGGATCATCCTGCATAAAGCTTTGCGAATGGCGGAACCGGGCGGCCAGCTGCTTCACCACCTGCGGATCGTCCAGCAGGGCGCTGCGTACCCATTCGATGCCCTTGCGTTCCACCCACGGGGCGGTGCGTTCCAGGTAATGGGCAT
>JBARAF010000447.1:0-16865 GCA_049791695.1 Croceibacterium sp. | reverse complement strand
TGCTGATGGTATGCGGCGGGTTCGGGCTGGTGGCAGCGGCGGCCCTGCTGCGCATCGGCTATATCGGCGTGGTCCAGCCGGCCCCGCAGGCCCGGTCGATGGCCGAGGCGCTGCTGCCTCCGCGCGGCGAAATCACTGACCGCAATGGCGTGCCGCTCGCGCGCGCTTTCCCGGCCTATGCCTTGTGGTTCAACCCCGATGCCCTGGGTGACAGTGGATCGCCGCTGGTCCGTTCCGCCAAGGATGTGGCTGCGCGGCTGAAGGCGATTTTCCCCGATCTGGACGCCTACAAGGTCGAACGGCAGCTGAAGGCGGGCAAGCCGGTTTACCTGCGCCGCCGCGTCCTGCCCGAAGATGCCAACAAGGTGATGGCTATCGGTGAACTGGGGCTGGAACTGCCGCGTGAAACCGACCGCCATTACCCGCAAGGCACCCTGGCCGCGCACGTGCTCGGCTATGTCGAAGATGGCCAGGGCCATGTCGGGATGGAATCGGCGCTGAACGACCAGCTGATGGATCCGGAACGGCGGATGCAGCCGGTCGCTCTGTCGATCGACGCCCGCGTGCAGGGCGCGCTGGAAGACGAACTGAACCGCGGGATGCACATGGTCGACGCCGTGGGCGCGGCGGGCATCGTGCTGGATGTCGACACCGGCGAAGTGCTGGCCCTGGCATCCCTGCCCGAATTCGATCCCAATAAGATGGACGCGGCTGGCCAGGCCAACGTGTTCAACAAGGTCACCAACCAGGTCTATGAACTGGGCTCCACCTTCAAGCCGCTGACCATGGCCGCCGCGATCGATGCCGGAGTGGTGACGGACCTTTCGCGCCGTTACCAGTCGGCCCGGCCACTGGCGATCGGTGGGTTCCAGATCCGCGACAGCCATAGCTACGGTGCCAGCCTGAACGTGCCGGAGGCGCTGATCCATTCCAGCAACATCGTCACCGCGCAGGTTGCCGACCAGCTGGGGGCGAGCCGGTTGCAGGCCGTGATGCGTGATCTGGGGATGAGCGAACGCCCCTATATCGAATTGCCCGCCCGCGGACATCCGATCTGGGATAACGCGCCCTGGCCGCGCCTGAAGGCGATGACTGTCAGCTATGGCCACGGCGTGGCCGTAACCCCGCTGCACCTTGCCAGCGCTTACGCCGCGATGGTCAATGGCGGGATCTGGCGTCCGTCCACCTTGCGCAAGGTCGAACCGGGCCATGCCGAACGCGGCCGCCGGGTGTTCAAGGCCAGCACCAGCGCGCGGATGAACCAGTTGCTGCGGATGATCGTGACGCTTGGCACGGGCCGGACTGCCAATGCGCAAGGCTTCCGCGTGGGTGGCAAGACCGGCAGCGCGGAAAAGCCCGGCGCGGGGGGCTATCGCAAGACCACGCTGGTATCCACGTTTGCCGCCGCGTTCCCGATGGATCGTCCGCGTTTCGTGGTGGTGACCATGCTGGACGAACCCAAGGGTACGGCGGCCAGTTCTTACCAGCGGACCGCCGCGTTCAACGCCGCGCCGATTGTCGGTCGGCTGGTGCCGCGGATTGGCCCGATGCTGGGCGTGATGCCGGATGACAGCCGCGATATCGACCTGACCGACCTGGCTCCGCTGGTTGGCAGCGGGGACGGCGAATGAAGCTGGCGCAGCTCGCCGCAGAGGCCGGGCTGACGCTGCCCGAAGGCGCGGATGGCGCGGTAACCGGGTTCGCCATCGACCATCGCAAGATTGCGCCGGGCACCGTATTCGGCGCCTTCCAGGGCGCGACGGTCAACGGGGAAGATTTCATCGATGCTGCCGTGGCCGCGGGGGCCGTGGCCGTGGTGGCGCGGCCGCAGGCACAGGTGGTGGGCGCAATCCACATCGCCAGCGATCAGCCACGCCGCACTTTCGCCCTGCTGGCGGCGCGGTTCTTCCAGCCGGTTCCGGGTACGATCGTGGCCGTCACCGGAACCAACGGCAAGACTTCGACCGTGGAAATGGTCCGCCAGATCTGGCGGATGACCGGCCACAGCGCGGCCTCCATCGGCACGCTGGGGGTGACCACGCCCGATGGCAGCGTTTCCACCGGCCTGACCACGCCGGACATCGTCACGTTCCTGGCCAACATGACCGGCCTTGCCCGGGAAGGCGTCAGTCACGTCGCGTTCGAGGCATCGAGCCACGGCCTGTCGCAGTTCCGCAATGAAGGACTGCCGGTCATGGCCGGGGCCTTCACCAACCTCAGCCGCGACCATCTCGATTACCATGCCGATATGGAGGACTATTTCGCCGCCAAGATGCGGCTGTTTTCCGAAGTGGTGGCAGCCGAGGGTGCGGCGGTCATCTGGGCCGACGATGCGTGGAGCGACCGGGCCGTGGCCGTGGCCCGCCAGCGCGGCTTGCGGCTGCTGACCGTGGGGGAAAAGGGCGAGGACCTGACCCTGCTCGCCCGCACGCCCGGCCATCTGGGGCAGGAACTGCTGGTCCGCTGTGACGGGGTGGATCGCAGGGTGATGTTGCCGCTGATCGGCGCGTACCAGGCGGCCAATGCGCTGCTGGCGGCAGGGCTGGCCATGGCCAGCGGGATCGCCGCCCCGGCAGTGTTCGATGCGCTGGGCCGGTTGCAGCCGGTTCGCGGGCGGCTGGAACGTGCCGCGATCACCGGCACTGGCGCGCCGGTCTATGTCGATTATGCGCACACTCCCGACGCGCTGGGCGCGGCAATCGAGGCGCTGCGGCCGCACGTGGCCGGGCGGCTGATTACGGTTTTTGGGGCGGGTGGTGATCGCGACCGTGGAAAGCGGGCCCCGATGGGGGAGATTGCCACGGTAAAATCGGACATGGTGTTTGTCACCGATGATAATCCGCGCGGGGAGGATCCCGCCGCGATCCGGGCCGAAGTAATGGCCGGGGCAGTGGGGGCGGAAGAAATCGGTGACCGGCGTTCGGCCATCCGGGCGGCAATCGCTGCTGCCGGACGGGACGATATCGTGCTGGTTGCGGGCAAGGGGCATGAACAGGGGCAGATCGTCGGCGCAGGTGATGCGCTGCGCGTTCTGCCGTTCGACGACGTGACGGTGGCGCGTGAATGTGCCGCCGAACTGGCAGGAGCGAAGAATTGAGCGCCCTACGCAAGTCTGTGATCCGCTGGCCGCGTGCCGGGCAGGACGCAAAGCGCCTGGCGCTGTGGACATCGGCAGAAATTGCCGAGGCCACCGGCGGCACAGCCAGTGGTGCGTTCCAGGCCTCGGGCGTGGAAATGGATTCGCGCGACGTGCGCCCGGGTGATCTGTTCGTGGCGCTCAAAGGCGAAAGCAGCGACGGCCACCTGTTCCTCGACAAGGCCTTTGCCAATGGCGCTGTGGCGGCCATTGTCGATCGCCCGATTGATCGCCCGCACGTGCTCGTAAGTGATACCTCAAGTGCACTTGAGTTGTTGGCAGAAACGGCTCGAAACCGCGCATCTGCGGTCGTCATCGGGGTTACCGGGTCGGTCGGCAAGACCGGCGTCAAGGAAGCCATTTTTGCCGCGCTGGACCGGACCAGCAAGGGCGTGGCGCACCGGTCTGTGCGCAGTTACAACAACCATGTCGGCGTTCCGCTCAGCCTGGCGCGGATGGCGCCGCGCAGCCGGTTCGGCGTGTTCGAAATGGGCATGAACCACGCGGGCGAAATTGCCGGGCTGACTGAACTGGTGCGCCCGCACGTGGCCGTCATCACCACCATTGCCCCGGCGCATATTGAAAACCTCGGCAGCGAAGAAGCCATTGCCGATGCCAAGGCGGAAGTCTTTGCCGGATTGCAAAGCGGCGGCACGGCGGTGATCCCGGCAGATTCGCCGCATTTCGAACGGCTGAGCGCCGCGGCACTGGCGCAGGGTGCGCAAGTGCTGTCGTTTGGCGAAGCCGCCCATGCCGACGTGCGCCTGCTGGATGCGGTTGCGACGGCCAATGGCGGGTCGCTGGTCACGGCGGCGCTGGGGGACAGGCACTTGTGCTACTCCGTCGCCGAACCGGGATCGCACTGGATTACCAATTCACTGGCGGTCATGGCCGCGGTCCATGCTGCCGGGGGTGATCTTGGCTCTGCCGGCCTCGCCCTGGCGGAAATGGGCGGGCTGAAGGGCCGTGGTGCACGCACCCGCGTGGCTGTTCCGGGCGGCCATGCGCTGCTGATCGACGAAAGTTACAACGCCAACCCGGCATCGATGCGCGCCACCCTGGCGCAATTGGGCCAGACGCCCGCCACGCGGCGGATCGCCGTGTTGGGCAGCATGAAGGAACTGGGCGACTTTGCCCCTGCCTACCATGCCCAGCTGGCTGTCCCGATTGCCGCGGCCAACGTGGATCATGTGGTGCTGGTGGGCGAAGAAATGATGGCATTGGCGCGGGAGCTGGGGAAAGCGGTGGCAAACCCGCTTGGCAAGCCCGCAGGCTTTGCCCATTGCTCGAACCCGGGCGAAGCCATCGCCGCGCTCGAGGCATTCGGGCTGGCTGGCGGTGATGCGGTGCTCGTAAAGGGATCGAACTCGGTGGGACTGGGCAGGGTCGTCGCTCATTTCACCGCCCGGGAAGGCTGACAGGCAACAATGCTCTACCTGCTTGCACAATGGCTTGATTTCGAAGGGCCGTTGAACCTTGTTCGCTACCTGTCCTTCCGGGCCGGGGCGACGCTGCTGACGGCGCTGTTCATCGGACTGGTGATCGGCCCGCGGTTCATCAACATGCTCCGTGTCCGCCAGGGCAAGGGCCAGCCGATCCGCGCTGATGGCCCGCAGAGCCACCAGGCCAAGGTTGGCACCCCGACCATGGGTGGGCTGATGATCCTGACGTCGCTGTTGCTGGCGATGCTGCTGTGGATGAACCCGTTCACCCCGTTTGTCTGGGCCTGCCTGGCAGTGACTGTCGGCTTCGGCGTGATTGGCTTCCTTGACGATTTCGACAAGGTGACCAAGCGCAGCCACCACGGCCTGTCGAGCAAGGTGCGGCTGCTGTTCGAATTCCTGGTGGCGGGGATCGCCAGCTGGATCATCGTCAGTCAGGTCAGCACAAACCTCTACATCCCGTTCTTCACTGATCGGGCTATCCCGCTGGGGCCGTTCTATTACGTCTTCGCTGCCGTCTTCATCGTCGGCTTTGGCAATGCGGTGAACCTGACCGACGGGTTGGACGGACTGGCGACAATGCCTGTGGTGATCGCGGCGGGCACACTGATGGTGATCTGCTATCTCGTCGGCCGCGTCGACTATTCCGCATACCTCGGCATTCCGCACGTGCCGGGCGCGGGCGAACTGGCGATTTTCTGCGCCGGGATCATGGGGGCGGGCCTCGCTTTCCTGTGGTTCAACGCGCCGCCTGCGGCCGTGTTCATGGGTGACACCGGCAGTCTGGCCCTGGGCGGAGCCCTGGGGGCAGTGGCCGTTTCCGCGCATCACGAAATCCAGCTGCTGATTATCGGCGGGCTGTTCGTGATGGAAACCGCCAGCGTCATCATCCAGGTGTTCTGGTTCAAGCGTACCGGCAAGCGGGTGTTCCGCATGGCCCCGATCCACCACCATTTCGAACAGCTGGGCTGGAAGGAATCGACCGTGGTGATCCGTTTCTGGATCATTGCCATCGTCCTTGCCGTGCTCGGGCTGGCGACGCTGAAGCTGCGGTGATCGTCTCCCCCGCCTTTTCCGGGAAGCGTTACGCCGTGCTCGGCCTGGCGCGGTCCGGCATGGCGACGGCGAAGGCGCTGCTGGCCAGCGGTGCGCGGGTAACCGTGTGGGACCGGCGCGAAGGTCCGCGTGATGAACTGGCCAGCTGCGCGGAAATTGGCGATCCGCTGGTGATCGACCTTGCCGGGTATGACGGCGTTGCGCTGTCCCCGGGTGTGCCGCTGAATACCCACCCGATTACCCAGCGGGCGCACGACGCGGGCGTGCCGCTGATTGGCGATATTGAACTGTTCGCGCAGGCCCGGCCGCAGCTGCCGCCGCACAAGGTGGTCGGCATCACCGGCACCAATGGCAAGAGTACGACCACTGCGCTGGTCCATCACTTGCTGGCGCAGGCGGGTGTCCCGGCGATGATGGGCGGCAACATCGGCTTGCCGATCCTGGCGCAGGACCCGCTGCCGGAAGGCGGGGTCTATGTGCTGGAACTGTCTAGTTACCAGATCGACCTGACGCAAAGCCTGGCCTGTGATGCCGCGGCGCTGACCAATGTCACGCCCGATCACCTGGACCGCTATGCCGGATTTGCCGAATATGCCGCGTCCAAGGCGCGGCTGTTCGAGATGCAGGGCGCTGGCCAGTTCGCGGTGTTCGGTTGCGACGATCCGACGACCACTGCCGTGCAGCAGGCAGAAGCTGCGCGCCGCGGGCCGGATCGTGCGGCTTGCGCTGATCTTGCCCGTTGGGCTCCGTTGCAGGGGCAATGGCCTTCGCTGCAGGGGCCGCACAACTTGCAGAACGCGGCGATTGGCGCCGCGATCGTGCTGGAACTGGGGCTGACCGAAGAACAGGTCGTTACCGGGCTCGCCAGCTTCAAGGGCCTGCCGCACCGGATGGAACGGCTGGGGGAATACAACGGCGTGCTGTTCGTCAATGACAGCAAGGCGACCAACCCGGCCTCCACCGCGCCGGCTCTGGCGGCGTTCCCGCCCACGGCGGATGGCCACCGCCGGATTCACTGGATCTGCGGCGGCCTGCCCAAGGCGGATGACCTGGACGAATGCGCCCCGGCGTTCCCCAACATTGCCGCTGCCTATACCATTGGCGAAGCAGGACCCCGTTTTGCAGAACTGCTGGAGCCGGTAATGCCGGTCGCCCGGTGCGAGATGATGTCCGAAGCCGTGCAGCGCGCCATTGCCGCCGCCCGCCCTGGCGATGTCGTTTTGCTGAGCCCCGCTTGCGCCAGTTTCGACCAGTTCCGCGATTACGAGGTGCGCGGCGAAAATTTCCGCCAGCTGGTGGTCCAGTTAGCAGGTGGCGGCACCGCCAACGGCGAAGGTCGGGCGGCATGAACGGCAGCCTGGCCAGCGCCGCGCCTCCGCGCCCTTATATCCCGCAGGGTGGGGAGCGGACGGGCCGTGGCCCGCAGTTCCCGCGCACGCGCGTACAGCGGTTGCGCATCTGGTGGCGCGAGATTGACCGGGTGTTGCTGGGCCTCATCCTGGTGCTGATGACGATCGGTGCCGTGGCCGTTGCGGCATCTTCCCCCTCGTCCGCCCGGCGGTTGAAGGTGGATGATCTGCACTTCTTCTACCTTCACCTGGGCTTCCAGACGCTGGGGCTGGCGGTGATGTTCGTGACCAGCCTGATGCCGCGCGAATTCTTGCGCCGCAGTGTCACGCTGGGCGGGCTGGTGATGCTGGCGCTTCTGATGGCCGTGCCGGTAATCGGTACGGAAGTGAACGGTGCCCGCCGCTGGATCAATCTGGGCATTGGCTTCCAGCCGTCCGAATTCCTGAAACCATGCTTCATCGTTGCGACGGCGTGGATCCTCAGCTGGCGGGTGCGCGATCCCAACCTGCCGGTGATCCCGATCACGCTGGGCGTGCTGGGCCTCATCATCGCCCTGCTGATGCTGCAACCTAACCTGGGTGACGCGATCCTGTTTACCGGCGTGTGGTTCGTGCTGGTGATGCTGGCGGGCCTGCCGCTGCAGCGGATTGCGCTGGCCGGTGGTTTTGGCATCGCTGCGCTGGCACTGGCCTATGCTTTCTATGACAACGCCCGCCACCGGATCGACAGCTTCCTGGGCGGCGGAACGGCCTATGATCAGGTGGACCTTGCTTCGCGCACGCTGATGGGCGGGGGCTGGACGGGGACCGGCCTGTGGCTGGGCACCAAGAAGATGATGCTGCCCGAAGCGCACACCGATTACATCTTCAGTGTGATCGGCGAAGAATTCGGCCTGCTGATCTGCGGCGTGATCGTGCTGCTGTACCTAGCCATCGTCCTGCGCACGCTGGTGCGGCTGGTGGAAGAAGACAACCTGTTCGTGATCCTGGCCGGATCGGGCATGGTCGCGCTGTTCGGGATGCAGGCGTTCATCAATATCATGGTCAACCTGCAGCTGTTCCCGTCCAAGGGGATGACCCTGCCGCTGGTCAGTTATGGCGGATCGTCCACCATTGCCCAATGTTTCCTGGTCGGCCTGCTGCTCGCCGTCACCCGCCGCAACCCCTATCTCGAACGGGAAGGGCTGGACCTGATCGGCGTGCTGGAGCAAGGCCCGGCAATGCCGCAGCGCAAGCAATCCGAAGGGCTGTTTGGATGACCACTGCCAGCCGTCACTATGTTCTGGCCGCCGGGGGGACCGGGGGGCACCTGACGCCGGCGTTCGCCCTGGCGCAGGAACTGCACCTGCGTGGCCACCACGTCGCCTTGATCACCGATGCCCGGGGCGATGCCATTCCGGGCAAGCCCGATTTCCTGCCCGCCCATGTCCTGCCGGCGGGCCGCTTCGGCAAGAACCCGCTCAGCTGGCCCAAGGGCATTTCCGCCGTGCTGGAAGGTCGGCGCATGGCGCTGCGGCTGTTCGACAGCTTTGCCCCGAGCGCGGTGATCGGCTTTGGTGGTTATCCGGCGCTGCCCGCGCTGCTGGCAGCGCGCAGTGCGAAGATCCCCAGCGTGGTGCATGAACAGAACGCCGTGCTCGGCCGGGTCAACCGGCTGCTGGCGGGCGGGGTGGATGCGATTGCCACCACCTATCCCGAAGTGGACCGGGTGAAGCCAAAGCATCAGCACAAGATCCATCTGGTGGGCAATCCGGTGCGGGCCGAAGTGCTGGCCTTGCGGGAAGAACCGTTTCCGCCGTTCACCGAAGAAGGCCTGCTGCGGGTGCTGGTCACCGGCGGCAGCCAGGGTGCCCGGGTGATGTCCGAAGTGGTGCCTGATGGGCTGTCGATGCTGGCACCTGCGCTGCGCAGCCGCTTGCAGGTGACACAGCAGTGCCGCCCGGAAGATCTGGAGGCAGTCCGCGCGCGCTATGCCGGCCACGGCATTCCGGCGGAGCTGGGCACCTATTTCGAAAACATGGCCGCTCGCCTGGCCGATGCGCACTTGTTCATCGGCCGCGCCGGGGCCAGCACCATTGCCGAACTGACGGCAGTGGGCCGCCCGGCGATCCTGGTGCCGCTGCCGATTGCAACGGATGACCATCAGGCGGCCAACGTGCGCGAAATGGTCAAGGCCGGCGGGGCGCGCTCGATCCGCCAGCCTGCATTCACTGCGGCAGAACTGGCCAAGCAGATCAATTCGTTGGCCCAGCGGCCCGATACGCTGGCCAATGCCGCCCACGCCGCCTGGAACTGCGGCCGCCCGAACGCCGCGAAGGAATTGGCCGATCTCGTCGAAAGCTTTGGTGGCGATCCGATCATGGACGTGATCCGCATCGGCGGCGATGCCAAGGTCGTCCCGTTGACGCGTGAAGCGCTCGCTCGGGATAGTGCGCAGTGAAGGGCGTCGGCACCGATATCGGCACGATCCATTTCGTCGGCATCGGCGGGATCGGGATGTCCGGCATCGCGGAAGTGATGCACAACCTCGGATATACCGTGCAGGGTTCCGACATCGCCGAAGGCTATGTGGTGGAAGGCCTGCGGGCGCGGGGCATCAAGGTGATGATCGGCCACCGGGCGGAAAATGCTGCCGGAGCTGCCGTGGTCGTCACCTCCACCGCCGTGAAGCGTGACAACCCGGAAGTCGCCGCTGCGCTGGAAGCACGCATTCCTGTGGTGCGCCGGGCAGAAATGCTCGCTGAGCTGATGCGGCTGAAGAATACCGTTGCCGTGGCTGGTACCCATGGCAAGACCACCACCACCAGCATGGTCGCCGCGCTGCTGGATGCGGGCGGGGTCGATCCGACCGTGATCAACGGCGGGATCATCAATTCATACGGCTCCAACGCCCGGCTGGGTGACAGCGACTGGATGGTGGTTGAAGCCGACGAAAGCGACGGCAGCTTCCTGCGGCTGGATGGCACCATTGCAGTCGTCACCAACATCGATCCCGAACATCTGGACCATTACGGCAGTTTTGACCGGGTGAAGGATGCCTTTGTCGAATTCATCGAAAACGTGCCGTTCTATGGCGCGGCGGTGCTGTGCATCGACCATCCCGAAGTGCAGGCGATCATCCCCAAGATCCGCGACCGGCGGGTGGTGACTTATGGTTTTTCCGCCCAGGCCGACGTGCGCGGCGATGCAGTGACGCCGTACCCCGGTGGCAACCGCTTCACCGCCGTCCTGCGCGAACGGGACGGATCGAGCCGCCGGATCGAGAATATCGAACTGCCGATGCCCGGTCGGCACAATGTCCAGAACGCGCTGGCGGCTGTGGCCGTGGCGGCGGAAATGGGCTGCCCGGACGATTGCATCCGCACCGGTTTCGCGACCTTTACGGGCGTGAAGCGCCGCTTCACCAAGGTGGGCGAAGTCGCCGGTGCAACGGTGATTGACGATTATGGCCACCACCCGGTGGAAATTCGCGCAGTTCTGGCCGCAGCCCGCGAAGGCGTGGGATCGGGCAGGGTGATCGCCGTGGTGCAGCCGCACCGGTTCACGCGCTTGCGCGACCACATGGATGCTTTCGCCGCCGCCTTCAACGATGCGGACGTCGTCTATGCCGCGCCGGTTTATACCGCGGGCGAAGCGCCGATTGATGGGGTGACTTCGGACGTGCTGGTGGACGGGATCAAGGCCCGCGGCCACCACAGTGCCCATGTCATTGCCGGGGCCGACGCACTGGCGGATGAACTGGCGGGCGTGATCCGCCCTGGCGATATGATCGTGTGCCTGGGCGCGGGCGACATCACCAAATGGGCCGCAGGGCTGGCCTCGGCCATTGCCACCCGGCAGGCGCTTTCAGCATGAGCTGGGGCAACAACCAGTATGGCGATACCGGTGCGGACTGGGATCAACCGGTGGCCGTGATGCCGACCGATGTACGGGGCAAGCTGACCGCTGATGCTCCGCTGGACAAGCTGACCTGGTTCAAGACCGGCGGGCCGGCAGACTGGCTGTTCGAACCGGCCGACCGCGATGATCTGGTGCATTTCCTCAATCGCCTGCCGGAGAATGTGCCGCTGATGGCGCTGGGCCTGGGCTCCAACCTGATTGTCCGCGATGGCGGCATTCCCGGCGTGGTGGTGCGGCTGGGCAAGCCGTTTTCCACGGTCGAAGTGCGGCGCGATGGCGTGCTGGAATGCGGCGGCGGGGCCAGCGGCATCCTCGTTTCTTCCACCGCGCGCGATGCCAGTATTGCCGGTCTGGAATTCCTGCGCGGCATTCCCGGCACGGTCGGTGGCTTCGTGCGGATGAATGGCGGGGCCTATGGCCGCGAAGTGGCCGATGTGCTGATCGATTGTGATGTTGTCCTGCCCGAAGGCCAGGTGGTGACCCTGCCGGTGCAGGATCTCGAATACACTTATCGCCATTCACGCCTGCCCGATGGTGCCATTGTCATCTCGGCCCGGTTCAAGGGCGCGAAAGGCGATCCGGTGCAGATCCAGGCGGAAATGGACCGTATTGCCCACGCCCGCGAAGAAACACAGCCGCTGCGCAGCAAGACCGGCGGCTCCACCTTCAAGAACCCGCCGGGCGACAAGGCCTGGCGGCTGGTCGATGCCGCCGGGTGTCGCGGCCTGAAGATGGGCGGGGCACAAGTGAGCGAAAAGCACGCCAACTTCCTGCTCAATACCGGCGATGCGACCAGCGCCGATATCGAAGGCCTGGGCGAAGAAGTGCGCCGCCGGGTGAGCGAAAGCCAGGGCGTGACGCTGGAATGGGAAATTGCGCGAGTGGGACGGCCGTGAGTATATCGAAATGAGCAGGCTTTCCCCCCTCCACGTTGTCGTCCTGATGGGCGGCTGGGCCAGCGAACGGCCGGTTTCGCTGATGAGCGGCGAAGGCGTGGCCAAGGCGCTGGAAGAACGCGGCCACCGCGTGACCCGGATCGACATGGGCCGCGATATTGCCGCGCGGCTGGCCGAGGCTGCGCCCGATGTGGTGTTCAACGCGCTGCATGGCGTACCGGGGGAAGACGGCACGGTGCAGGGCATGATGGACCTGATGGGCATTCCCTATACCCATTCGGGCCTGGCCACTTCCGTCATCGCGATCGACAAGGAACTGACCAAGCACGCGCTGGTCCCCCACGGCATTCCGATGCCCGGCGGGCGGATCGTGAACAGCGCAGACCTGTATCAGGCCGATCCGCTGCCGCGCCCGTACGTGCTGAAGCCGGTCAACGAAGGTTCTTCTGTCGGCGTGGCGATCGTCACCGATGCGAGCAATTACGGCAACCCGATCCAGCCCGAAGTGCGCGGGCCGTGGCAGGAATTCAAACAACTGCTGGCTGAACCATACATCCGCGGGCGTGAACTGACGGCTGCGGTGCTGGGTGCCGAAGATGGTCCGCGCGCGCTGCTGGTCACCGAACTGGTGCCAACCAGCGGGTTCTACGATTTCGACGCCAAGTACACCGACGGGATGACGCAGCACGTGTGCCCGGCGGAAATACCCGAAAATATCACCCGGCTGTGCCTCGACTATGCGTTGCAGGCCCACCGCCTGCTCGGCTGCCGGGGCACCAGCCGCAGCGATTTTCGCTGGGATGATGAACAGGGTGAAGCGGGGCTGTTCCTGCTGGAAACCAACACCCACCCCGGCATGACCCCGCTCAGCCTGGTGCCCGAACAGGCCCGCCATTGCGGTATTGCCTATGGCGAGCTGGTGGAAATCATCATCGAGGACGCGCTCCGGCACTTTGGCAAGCTTCCGGCAGGGGCGGGCGGGGCGGCCTGATGGCACAAACCATCCGCCGCAATGCCCCGACAGTCAGGCGGCAGGCGCGCGCACAGGATAACCGCGCCAAGGTGCGCAAGGCCAAGGCCCAGGGCAATTCGCTGCTCGATGCCGTCCTGCGGGTGCTGCCGTTTACCGAAGAACAATTACAGCGCACTTTCCTGGTGCTGATTTTCGCGACTGTCGCCGCGCTCGCTCTGGTCGTCGCCAATGCGGCCGGGCTGACCGAGATCGCCGGGCGGCAGTTCGCTTTTGCCGCTGCCAATGCCGGGTATGAAGTGCGCAAGGTGGAAGTGCGCGGGGTCGAACGGATGAACCAGATGCGCGTTTACGAACGCGTGCTGGGCCAGAAAGACCAGGCGATGCCGCTGGTGGACCTGGACGCCTTGCGCAACAGCGTGATGGCCCTGTCCTGGGTGAAGGACGCGCGCATTTCAAGGCAGCTGCCCGATACCATCGTGGTCGACATCGTCGAGCGGGAACCCCACGCGGTGCTGGTCAAGGCGGACAAGCTGGTGCTGATCGATCCGACCGGGGCGGAACTGGAACCTGTCAGTCGCAGCCGGGCCAAGGGGATGTTGCAGATTTCCGGCCCGGGTGCCCGCGCCCAGGTGGAGGCGCTGACCACGCTGCTGGATGCTGCACCGGCACTGCGGCCGGAAGTGGCCGGGGCTGAATGGGTTGGTAACCGCCGCTGGAACCTGACTTTCAAGACCGGGCAGGTCCTGGCTCTGCCGCAAGGGGATCAACGGTCTGCCGCGCGACTGATCGAATTTGCCCGGCTGGATGGGGTCCACCGGCTGTTGGGCGGCAAGGCTGAAGCGTTTGATATGCGGATCGAGGAGCGGTTCTATATCCGCTGCCCGAAATGCCGCGAGGACGAACGCGCCGCTGCCCTGGCGCGCAAGGCGGAACAGGACGCAGCCAGGCAGGAGGAAGGTATCTGATGGCCAGCCAACCCCGCATTTCCCGCGTGTTCGCAGCCGTCAACATCGGCTCGTTCCGTATTTCCGCGATGATCGCGGGCATTGGCGAAGACGGCCAGATGGTTGTGCTGGGCAGTGGCCACCGGGCCGCACAGGGGATCAAGCGCGGCTACATTACCGACATGGCGGCGGCGACCTATGCCATTCGCGATGCGGTGGAACGTGCGGAAAAGATGGCTGACACCCGGGTTGAATCCGTATGGGTCGGCTGTTCCGGCGCGGGCCTGGCCAGTTCGATCCTGCCGGTGGAAATCGACATCGGCGGGCGGCGGATCGAGGAAGAAGATATCGAGCACCTGCTGCTGACCGCGCGCGACAGCCTGGAGCCTGACGGCCGCAGCGTGCTGCATGCGCAACCGGCATGCTATTTCCTCGACGGCGCGGATGGCGTGGCCAATCCCAAGGGCCTGCATGCTGAACGGCTGGGCGTGGATATCCACGTGATGCTGGCCGAAGGCGCGCCGATGAAGAACCTGACCCAGGCCGTGCAGGAAGCGCATCTGGAAGTGGAAGCGGTCGTGGCCAGTCCGCTGGCGACCGGCCTTGCCTGCCTGACGCCGGAAGAGCGCGATCTGGGCGTGGCGCTGGTCGAATTCGGCGCGCAGGTTACCAATGTCTCGGTCTATGCCGGCGGAATGCTGCTGGGCCTGACGGCCATCCCGCGTGGATCGGCTGACATTACCGACGCCATCGCATCCGCCTTCGGCATTCGCCGGTTCCAGGCTGAACGGCTCAAATGCGTTCACGGCAGCGCGATCGCCAGCCCGGCGGACCATCGCGAGATGGTCCCGGTCAACGGCCCGGGCGAAGAAGGCGCAGGCCCCCTGGCGCGGGGCGCGGATGACAAGAACCGCATCCCGCGCGCCGAACTGATCAGCGTGATTACCGGCGAACTGGACCGGCTGGTCAGCGATGTTGGCCGCGCGCTGGAAGCCATGGGATTTTCCGGCCGTCAGGGCCGTCAGGTGGTGATGACCGGCGGCGGGGCGGAACTGGCGGGCCTGGCAGACTACGTCCAGTCCGCGCTGGGTAAGCCGGTTCGCGTTGGCCGTCCGCCATTGTTCAAAGGTCTGCCTGAGGCCCATTCCGTGCCCGGTTTCGCCACTTTGGCGGGGCTGGTGCTCTATGCGGCCGAGGACCCGATCGACATCCGTACCGTTGGTTCACGCTTCACCACCGTCCATGCTCCGGGCTTTGCCGCATTGGTCTGGCGGATATGGTCTGCGATGAAAGCGTACTTCTAGAGATATCACCCGAGAGTAGCGGGCTGTGGAAAGTTCGAATTAGCTTTTGTACCCGCGAATCTCTTTGTGGCACAAGCAAGACAAATTCTTACCACCCGGCTCCCCAGGAGAGCATCATGAGCATCAATATCGGCCCGCCCTCGGTTGAGGAACTCCGCCCCCGCATTACCGTAATCGGTGTCGGCGGCGCGGGCGGCAACGCCATCGCCAACATGATTGAGGCGCAAATCGAGGGTGTCGAATTCATCGTCGCCAATACCGACGCGCAAGCTCTGAACAATTCGGTTGCGGAACACCGCATCCAGTTGGGGCCGGATATCACCCAGGGCCTGGGCGCCGGTTCGCGTCCGGAAGTGGGCCGCGCAGCCGCTGAAGAAACGGTGGCTGAACTGGAACGCGCGCTGGAAGGCGTGAACATGGTCTTCATCGCCGCCGGCATGGGCGGCGGCACCGGCACCGGGGCCGCCCCGGTGATCGCGGAGATCGCCCGGCGCAAGAACATCCTGACCGTGGGCGTCGTGACCAAGCCGTTCCTGTTCGAAGGCACGCGCCGGATGCGCAGCGCCGAAAGTGGCATCGACGAACTGCAGAAGAACGTCGACACCCTGATCGTCATCCCCAACCAGAACCTGTTCCTGGTGGCCAAGGCCGAAACGACCTTCAAGGAAGCGTTCCAGCTGGCGGACGAAGTGCTGCAGCAGGGCGTCCGTTCCATCACCGACCTGATGGTGATGCCGGGCCTGATCAACCTCGATTTCGCCGACGTGCGTTCGGTCATGGCCGAAATGGGCAAGGCGATGATGGGCACCGGCGAAGGCGAAGGCCCGAACCGCGCGCTGGAAGCCGCGGAGCGCGCCATTGCCAACCCGCTGCTGGACGGCGTGTCGATGCAGGGCGCCAAGGGGGTGATCATCTCCATCATCGGCGGCGACGACATGAAGCTGCTGGAAGTGGACGAAGCCGCCAACCACATCCGCGAACTGGTGGATCCGGAAGCGAACATCATCTGGGGTTCGGCCTTCAACCCGGATCTCGATGGCAAGATCCGCGTCAGCGTGGTTGCCACCGGTATCGAACAGTCGGCGGAACAGGCCTATACCGCTGGTCAGCCGCTTAACCTAAATGCCGCGCGTGGGCCCAAGAAGCCCGTGCTGCCGGTGCCCACACAGGCCGAACGGGCGCAGGATGCCGCCGTCGCCACTCCTGGCTTCGGATCCCTCGCGCCGGAAGCAAGTGACGAACCGGCCAGCGGGTTTGGCGGGCTGCGGGTGCCGCAACCTTTTGAGCCTGAGGCTGACACTTACGCCACCGGCGCGGCAGAGGAAGAAGAAGAAAGCGATGCCTATGCTTCCCTCGCCGGGGGGCAGGTGGCCCGCGACGCGGAAGCGGCAAGCACCGATCCGCAGGATCAATGGGACGAAGATGACGGCGGCCCGGCAGATTTGGGAACGTTCGAACTGACCGACGAAGAAGCCGTCGAGCCGGTCGCTGCTGCATCCCCGGAACAGGACGAATTGCTGCTGGGGGCGGATCGCCTTTCGGCCGGCGATGCTCCGGTGCAGGCCGCTGCCGGCAGCCGCCGCAGCAAGATCCTCGGCGCAGGGGCGGACGAACCGGAGCCCGCAGCGGCCCCGGCGCGGCCGCAGCCGTCGGCTGGCAGCACGCTGTTCGAACGGATGGCCAATCTGTCGCGCGGGAGCGCCGCAGCGGACGAAGAAGACGAGGATGGTGATGGTGGCGGCAGTTCGTCGCTGCGCATCCCGCGCTTCCTTGGCCGGCAGAACAACCAGTAACGCACAACGCGGCCCCTTCCGCCCCGGCGGGGCGGGCCGCGCAAGGATAAGCGGCACGGCATGAACGGGAAG